>JAYUTP010000172.1:0-3664 GCA_043755075.1 Tenderia sp. (SeqCode) | reverse complement strand
CAGGCGGCTGACACTGATGCCCGGCATCAGCAGCTGGGTGCGGCGTTCGACATCGGCAATCACGTAACTTTCGTTGTGGTAGTTAAGCGAGACCGTCTCCTGCCATGGTCCCTGCACCTGCAACAGACTGGCACCGAGCGTAGCGATGCTGCTCTGGCTGCTATCGAGCCGGGTAGTGACTAAGCCGCCGCTGAAGATCAGCTGTTC
This sequence comes from Tenderia sp. (SeqCode), assembly GCA_043755075.1. Classification (GTDB taxonomy): domain Bacteria; phylum Pseudomonadota; class Gammaproteobacteria; order Tenderiales; family Tenderiaceae; genus JAKFXL01. The sequence continues at coordinate 3,457 of JAYUTP010000172.1, read as the reverse complement.
TTTGCGCGGATCACGGATCGGAATGCGATAGCGGCCGCTGATGCTGTTGCCGATCGCCGACGCCTTGTACTCGGCATCAAAGCGGTGCCCTTTGCGATTGATGAGCGGCACCTCCCAACCGAGCTTGCCACGTGGGCCAGTGTCTGTGCCGTAGCCGAGCGCCAAGGTATAGCGCCGGTGCTTGCGTGGGTCTAGATTGACCACCACCGGCACCGAACCATTAGCGCGATTGGGCGGCTGCGGTTGCAGCTCCACCATGCGGAAGTAATCACTGCCCATCAGCCCCTGTTGCAGCGCCAGCAGCTTATCGATGGTGTAAGGATCCCCCTCGTCATAGGGGACAAAACGCAGCAGAAAATCATCATCCAACGCATCCTGGTACAGCCGGGTAGCGCCAAAGTGGTAACGTCGGCCACTGCTGAAGTGAAGCGTGATCTGCGCCGTGTACTGCTCCAGATCAATGGCGATGCGCGCCGTGGTGAACTCGGCATCAAAGTAACCGCGCTCATTGGCCAGTTTCAGCAGATCACGCTTGGCCTGCTCGTAACGGACCTGGTCAAGGATGTCGCCCTGGCGCAATGGAAAGTCGCTCCAGAAAGTTTTGAACTCAGTATCGCTGGCCGCATCGCCCCCGATGCGCCACTCCAGCGCCGCAATGTGCAGCGGCTCGCCCGACTCAATGCGATAGGTCGCGAGCCACTCTTCCGCCCCCTTTTGCACCAGACTCTTCTCGATCTTGGGGCGATAGTAGCCGTAGGGTTGCAGCGCCTCGCGAATCTCCTGATCGGCCTTGTCATGCAGGCGGTAGATGCGCCCCTCCGTCAGCAGCGGATGTTCGCGCTGCTGCTCAAGGCTCAGCCACAGCTCCACATTGGTCAGCAGCTCACCACTCACCCCCTCGATCTTCACCGTCACCGTCGGCGCAGCCAGCAGCACCGCGCTGTAAAGCAGACTGAAGGCAAGCAGAAGGATTCGCGAGAGTGGTTGTTTCATTATTGGCGGGTGGTTTAACAATCGCTAATTTTAACTGAATACACAATGGCTTGATGGCTTCTTTTGGAGTAGTTGATGCCGTCGTCGCGCAGAGGCGTAGGGTGGGCACGGGTTTTGTGCCACGCGGTAGTTGATGGCGTGCCAGCCGCTGAGGTTTGTCAGTCTAGAAACCGCAGAGCCTGCCCCGCGAAGCGCTTTGGGTACTCCTGCCGCGATAGCAAATGTTGATCGTGTCGCGGTAGCTATCAGCGCTGCCCGGAAAAGAGGGTGTACAGCGGTTTGTTGATGTAGTAGTTGCTGCGGCCAATTTTTTCTTTGTGGAGAAAGCCGTGTTCGACCAACTGTTCCAGGTACTTGGTGGCAGTGATGCGCGTAACATTCAGGTCGCCCATCATGAATTCGATTTTGGTGTAGGGGTACTTGAACAAATTGTTGATCAGCTCCTGACGATAGATTTTGGGCAACTGTTCGCGGATGCCGTGTTTGTATTGCTGCATCAGTTGTTTGATCTCTTGAATTAGCACGATGGTTTGCTGTGCGGTTTGCGCTACCCCTTCGAGCATGAACAGCAGCCACGGTTCCCAGTGGTTACTCGCGCGCGTCTCCTGCAACAGGCGGTAATAGTCCGCTTTGTTTTGGATGACATAACGACTGAGGTAAAGCACGGGCAGGTCCAGCAGTCGCTGGGCAACCAGGTAGAGGATGTTGATGATGCGTCCAGTACGGCCATTGCCATCGTAGAAGGGGTGAATGCTCTCAAACTGGTGGTGAATGATGGCCATTTTTACCAAGGGGTCGATGGTGCAAAGTTGGTCGTCATTGATGTAGTTGACTAGATTGGTCATCAGCGCTTCTATTTCCCGCGCGTCTTGCGGGGGCGTGTAGACCAATTCCCCGGTTTGCTGGTTTTTCAGGTTGGTGCCGGGGACTTTGCGTAGGCCAGCATCGTTCTTTTCCATGATCTGCTGGATGGTGAGTATGTCTGCCAGACGGATGATACGGTGCTGGCGAATCTGGGCAAAGCCCTGTTTGAGGGCGATGGCGTAGTCCTGCACCTCTTTGGCGGCCGGGTTTTCCGGATAGTCAGTGAGCAGTGTGGTTTTGTAGAGCTCGTCATGGGTGGTGATGATGTTTTCCACCTCAGAGCTGTCCTTTGCCTCTTGTAGGGCCAGGGTGTTAATGAGTATGGCTTCATTGGGAATGGAGGCAGAAACGCCTTTTAGTTCAGCCAGATAGCGATGCGCCTTGGCCGCTGCTCTGAGTACAGCGACGGTTTCGAGCGGGGGCTCTTGTGGCAGTGGTAGGCGTGGCAGCGTTGGTATCATGGGGTGGCTATCGATGCGTATAAATATGTTCGTTATTTATACATATCTGTTGGGCCATGTATAGATTTTTCTATTTTCTATATATGTTGTCTTGGACGTGCATAGAAACTGCGTTTTTGTTTGTATCTGGCGCGTGCCTAACCCACGCGCTTCCACAACCCTTGCGCCAGCTCCACCCATCTGTCCAACTACCTAATACCACCATCATTGGCGAAGGCGTGGTCGTTAATTCGATCTCTAGCCATCACTCGCCACAATCCGCACCGACAGCGGCGCGGTGCCGATGGAGAGCGAACGTTGCGGGAAGGGGATCTCGATATCGTTGGCGTCAAAGGCCTCTTTGATCTCGATCTGGATCGAGTTTTTGAGCTCGAGAAAGTTTTCGCGCTTGGCCCAGACTGAAAATTGCAGATTGAGCGACGATTCGCCAAAGCCGCTGAAGATAAAGAGTGGTTTCGGCTCTTCTAGGCAGAGCGGGTTTGCTTCAGCAACGTTATCCAGCACCTGGCGGACTTTTTTGATGTCCTCTTTATAAGCGACGCTGAGCATCAGGTCTAGGCGGCGGATCGGGAAGCGTGTCAGGTTGGTCACTTCCGATTTGATCAGCGTTTCGTTGGGGATGCGCACGTAGAGGTTGTCGAAGGTGCGCAGCTTGACCGAGAGCAGATCGATGGAGAGTACCTCGCCAGCAGTAGTGCCGATGCGGATCACATCACCCACGGTGAAAGGGCGCTCGATGATCAGGAACAGACCGCTGATGATGTTGGAGGCGGAGGTCTGTGATGCAAAACCGATGGCGACCGAGAGTATGCCCGCCGCCCCCAGCAGCACGCTGAGGTTGAAGCCAAGCTGATGCAGGGCGCTGATCAGGAACAGCACCAGGATCAGGTAGTAGCTGCCGCGCCGCACTATCATGCCCTTGTGGGTGTCGAGGTGATTTTTGGTGGCGCGTGTCAAACCAGTGCTGACCAGTTTCGCAATGATGAAACCAGCCGTCACTAAAATGATGGCATGCACTACCTCGGATGACATTGGGCTGTTGATGAAGTTTTGAATTTTTTCCAGCATGGTCTCCATCCTTTATTCGAACAGTACGCTAAAGGCGCGAATCGCCAAGTTGCCCTTCTGCAATGGGCTAC
>JAYUTP010000171.1:0-2438 GCA_043755075.1 Tenderia sp. (SeqCode) | reverse complement strand
TACGGCTTTTCTGTCAGCGCATCGGCGTCACCAAGAGCGAAGGCACGATCGAGATGGAGCTGCTGGAGAACTGTGTGCGCGATGATCTGAACGCCGTTGCACCACGACGCATGGCGGTACTTGTCCCGCTCAAGGTGGTGATCAACAACTATCCTACTGATCAGGTGGAGCAGTTGGAATTACCCAACCACCCGCAGGATGAGTCGATGGGAATACGCACGGTTCCCTTCTGCAATGAGATCTACATCGAGCAGGAGGATTTCCAGGAAGAGGCCAGCAAGAAGTACAAGCGACTGGTGAAGGGCGGCTATGTGCGGCTGCGCAACGCTTACATTATCCAGTGTGATGAAGTGATCAAAGATGCCCACGGCAATGTGGTAGAACTCCATTGCAGTTATATCCCTGGCTCCAACGGGTGTACGCCAGAGGGCATCAAACCACGCGGTGTGATTCACTGGGTCTCCGTGCGTCACGGCGTGAAGGCAGAGGTGCGTCTCTACGATCGTCTTTGTAGCGTTGCCTCGCCCGATGCCGTGGCGGCAAAGGAGGGCAAGGAGTTTACTGATTACCTCAATCCCTATTCACTGCGCACACTGACGCAGTGCGTGGTTGAGTCGAGTCTGGCCGATGCGCTACCAGGCCAGACCTATCAGTTTGAGCGGCAGGCTTACTTCTGTGCTGATCTCGATCATGGCAATGGCAAGGTGGTCTTTAATCGTACTGTGACCTTGCGCGACACATGGGCCAAGATCGAACAGAAAGAGGGCTAATAAACAGGGAAGCTTCTGAAAATGTTTCAAAGTGCCCTTGACGAAATATCGGCCTGTGCTTAAAATGCGCGTCTCGTTTAGACACGGGGCTATAGCTCAGCTGGGAGAGCGCTTGCATGGCATGCAAGAGGTCGACGGTTCGATCCCGTCTAGCTCCACCAAATTTTAGGTCTTTAAAGTTTGTGTGTCCCCATCGTCTAGAGGCCTAGGACATCGCCCTTTCACGGCGGTAACCGGGGTTCGAACCCCCGTGGGGACGCCATTTATTACCGAGACCCACCACAGTGAAAGCGAAAGCGTGGGTCTTATTTTTTACTGAATACTCCTGGAATTAGGCCAGATTTGCCGGGAGAGCATTCAGCGACACACACGATTTTTAAAGTTTGTGTGTCCCCATCGTCTAGAGGCCTAGGACATCGCCCTTTCACGGCGGTAACCGGGGTTCGAACCCCCGTGGGGACGCCACTAAGTACCGAAGCCCACTGTGAAAGCGTGGGCTTTTTTTTGTCTGCAATTTGCCTTTGATTATTTGATCTTTACCACTGTTCGGCCATGGCTCTTGCACGCCAGCATGGCGTCAAAGGCGGCGGGTAGCTCATCAAGTGAGATGATGCGATTGAGGATGCTGTCGAGATGACGTGGTTTGAGTTCATTGCCGAGTCGTTTCCATACCTTGCGGCGTAGTGTTGACGGGCAGTTGGCGGAGCTGATGCCGAGCAGATTGATGCCGCGCAGGATGAAGGGCATGACATTGGTACTGAGTTCACTTCCGCCCGCCAGACCGATAGTCGCGATGTTGCCGCGCTCGCGAGTGGTACGTGCTAGCCAGGCAAGGGTATCACCGCCGATGGTATCGATGGCACCACCCCACTGTGCCTTCTCCAGTGGCGCTGTGCCCATCTCCACTTCATCGCGAAACAGCACACGATTGGCACCCAGCGCCTTGAGCTGCTCGGCATAATCCCGTTTGCCGGTGAGCGCTACCACCTCATAACCGCTGGTGGCAAAGATGTCGATGGCCAGCATGCCAACCCCGCCTGTCGCGCCAGTGATCAGAATGGGGCCGCGGCTGGGGTTTTGGCGATTCTCCTCCAGTCGTTGCAGTGCCAGCGCCGCAGTGAAGGCGGGTGTGCCCATGACTATCGCCTCGAACAGGGTCAGCCCCTTGGGCAGGGGTACCACGCATTCGGCATTGACACGCACATACTCGGCAAAGCCGCCGTCGTAGATTTCGCTCAGCCCAGCGCCCGTGATTAATACCTCATCACCTGGGTGGAACTGTTCGCTCTCCGACGCGGTCACCACGCCAGCAACGTCGATGCCACCCACCAGGGCTGAGCGACGCAGAATCTTGCCCTGGCCGGTGCCGGCTAGGGCATCTTTATAGTTGACGCCAGACCAGTGCACCTCAATGACGACATCGCCTGCTGTCAGGTCGTCCAGCGTCAGCTGCTCAAGCCCGGCGCGGGTGGTCTCATTGTCAGTGTGAATACGGAAGGCACGAAAATTCATCTATTATCTTTCCCTGAATAGATTGATGTGGACATACTACCGTCACTTTGATGAGTGTAGCCAGTATGAAACGTTACTCGTCCTGTACTATCGGAAGATTTCGGAAAAACTCCAGTGCTTCAGGATTGGCCAGTGCTTCGATGTTGGTGACGGGCC
>JAYUTP010000170.1:0-3219 GCA_043755075.1 Tenderia sp. (SeqCode) | reverse complement strand
CGAGATCTGTATAACTCTTTGATTATTGGCTTTTTATTGGTTTTTATAGAATGTGTTAAAATGGTGCCATGGTCGCTGAATGTTCGGCAGACCGTGTTTGCCGACGTGTGGCGTAGCTCTCCGTAGTGAGTGACGATGTTGCAAAACGGTATTCCAATACATATTTGCCATGGTAGGCAACAGCTAATTACTGTGAGAGGTGTCTAAGTGGCTAATCCGAAGAAAAACCAAATTCTCCCGTTGCGACATTTTAAGTCGCTCTTTCTTGGCGTGGTTTTTGTTGCCTCCAGTATCACCGTCATCGCCTTCAGTCAGTCGGGCATGGCCCTGAGCAGTAATCCCGAAAGTTGTAGCACCGTAGTTAACAATGTTCTGCCCCAGGGGCACTTTAGTCGGGCCAACTTCACCGCATCCGCGAATGAATTCACTCAGGAGAATGGTCTGTTTTGGAATCCGCTGGCTAAAACTTGGCTGACTCAAGAGCAGATGGAGCTGCTACAGCTTGCTTATACAGTTGGTTTTGAAGATGGCGGTCACGAGCATGCCGAGATTTTGCAGGCGATTCTGATGCAGGAGACGATTGCCGGACTGTTGGGTCGCATGGGTCACATGACGGCACCGGTCGGTAAACGTTCTTACGGCGTGATGCAGGTTAAGGTGACTGCGGCGCGCGATGTGCTTAATGAGTTCAGTGAGTTTGGCCGCTTCCGTGCGGATGAAGAGCTGATTGTTAGGTTGCTCTCTGATGATGAGTTCAATCTCCGTGTTGCCTCCAAATTCCTCTTGCAACTGAGTAATCGGGTAGGGATTCCTGAACGGGCTTTGGTGGCGTACAACATTGGTATGCGTGCTTCGTATCAGGTTGATGATCCTAAGGCGTTTAAATACGTGCTGAAGACCAAGCACAATCTGGAAGAGATTGTGCGACCTTTTAATCACCGTTTTGGCGATGACAAGCTGCGGGTAGCTACCGCTGCTCAGGGTGCTGCGGGTTCATAAGCTGTTGTACTTTCTCCTGACTGAGTCTTCTCCAAGGCAGAGGAATGAGCCCTGGGACGCTCCTTAGATATTCCCTGTAGCTTTCGCCATATTCGATCACCAGACGCCGCTCCTCCAGCCGTGAGCCGATCACAAGGTAGGCGCTGATCAGGATTGTGGAGGTTAATTGCGCCATATCCATATCGCGACACCAGATCAATACCAGGGCGCAGCTGTACCAGGGGTGGCGCACATAACGGTGAGGCGGTGAGATGACCATTTGCCCTCCTGTTGTGGTGGTCTTGCCATCGCGACATTGGTGCCAGCCACTGAACTCACCGAGATCGTAATAACGCAATGTCCAGAGAAAGCAGACGACGGCTGCCAGGCTGATGAAACGGGCCAGCCATAACCACGGCTCTTGCCACAGGATCACCATCTCCCCTCGATATAGCGTGTGCAATCCGGCGATTGGTAGCAGGGTGATTAGGGCGATCAAGTTGTAGGATAATCGATAGCAGCGGCGACCCGAAAAATGGCTTTTCACCCTCTGGCTGGCCAGTAGCGAATGCAGTAAAAAGTAGCCGATCCAGCCGCTGGCGATCATGATTAGTAGGGTGCTGTTGCTCATCTCAATTCCAATTACAAAGATAGATATGAAATATTCTAGCCCACTTCAACGTGTGACCCTGATTAAACGTTATAAACGTTTTTTGGGTGATGTGATCCTGCCTGACGGCACCCAGATCACCGTCCACACCCCGAATACCGGCAGCATGTTGGGATGCGCTGAGCCTGGCAGCCATGTATGGATTCGTGACGCCGCGAGTGAAACGCGCAAATATCGCTATAGCTGGGAGCTGAGTGAGCTGGCCTCTGGCGCATTGGTGGGGGTGAATACTCATCTCGCCAATCAGCTGGTGGTGGAGGCGATCCGCAATGGATTGGTGGCGTCACTTAACGGCTATGCGCAGCTACTCACCGAGGTTGCTTACGGCGTGGAGCGTAGCCGTATCGATATTTTGCTGGAAGATGATGGCGTGCCACCTTGTTATATCGAGGTGAAAAATGTCACGGCGCGTAGTGTCGATCATGCGATCTTTCCCGACGCGGTGACAGCGCGGGGCACTAAACATCTACGTGAGTTAATGCAGGTGGTGAAGGAGGGTGCACGTGGCGTGATTTTCTTCTGCGTGCAGCGTGAGGATGTGACGGCCTTTCGGCCTGCCGCCGAGATAGATCCGCGCTATGCCGATACCTTGAAGCAGGCCGTTGCCGCCGGGGTGGAGGCGCTTGCCTGGCGTGTCAGCATTACTCCGGCCGAGGTGGTGTTGTCTCAGCCGCTGCCGCTGGAGTTGCCGACGTAGGTACGTGCTTCTCGCTGCTCTTGTAGTAGTTGATTTTCTCCGGGGCGATGGCACCGCCGGAGATGATGAAGGTCATCGCTTCTTCCATGGTCCAGTCGGTTGAGATTAGATTTTCTACCGGCACGATCTCCAGATAACCTGAAGTAGGGTTGGGGGTGGTGGGAACATAAACGGCCGCCAGCTCCTGGCCGGTGTGTTCATCCTTCAAGATTCGTGTCACGAATCCTACGGTCTTCATATGTGGCGAGGGGAATGCTATCAACACGACACGTTGAAGTTTGTCCGGCTTCTGTTGCAGTACCGTGATCAGCTTTTTGGTCGTGCCGTAGATGGTCTGCAGCAGCGGAATCTTGTTGATGATGATATCCACCAATGCCAGCACCTTGAGACCGATGACACGTGAGGCAAACCACCCCAGCAGATAGAGGGCTACAAGTGTCATTACCACCGCCAGCGTCTGCTGGAACCACGGCTCCAGCAACCAGTGTCCTGCTCCAGGCAAAACGCGGCCAATGCCATCGGCGATGGCGCGTACCCATGGCAGTCCGACGTTGGAGAGTTGGCTGAAGATGAAGTTAAAGACCAGCCACGTGATCCAGATCGGAATAACGGTGATGACACCTGCAATCAGATAGCGCTGCATGTGAGGGATGAGACGCTTTTTCAATTGATTACAATCCTATTTATTGTTTGATGCCACGTAGGGCTAATGGGGCCAAATGATCTACTAATGCCGATCATGTGTGAGGCGGAGAGGATACCCGTTTTGGCCATCAGAAGATATTGACACTGGCCGACAAAGGCCAAATCGGCGATGAATTTTGTGGCTGGTTTTGTTACTTGGCCATACTCCGCGCCCTTGGTGTAAAATGGC
>JAYUTP010000169.1:0-2844 GCA_043755075.1 Tenderia sp. (SeqCode) | reverse complement strand
CCCGACATTTCTTGCTAGGGGTTCGCATTTGCGTCGTGCTCGCTGTTGCCAACCTTGGAGGTTGCTACTATCAGAAGCAGTCCATACGTGAGGAGGCTGCATTGTTGTCTGCGCCTTTATATCAGGACAGTAGACGCCTAGCTGTTGCGCCTGGCAATTCCGCGCAGCCTGTGCCGCAATACCCGGACTGGCTGTTTGATGGTCCGGAAGGGCGGGGCTTCGCGAACTATTTGGCGCAGGGCTACCGGCGCCTCGCCAAACAAGAGGACAACCAACACGACTTTCGTTCGGCGGCGTTGTTTTTAGCTCGTGCCGGTCAAGTTGAGTTAGGTAAGCTGGTTGAACCAGAGGCCATGCATCAGCGCAATCTTCCCCCCCATGCTGTAAGCGATATGTTGTATGCAAGAGACCGTCTAGTGTCCGCTTTTGCGAACAATGCCGCGAATCGTTACCCAAAAATATCGGCCCGTGCGCAAGTCAGCTTTGATTGCTGGATGGAGCAGCAAGAGGAAAATCTCCAACCCAATGACGTGGCGATGTGCCGTCTTGACTTTAAGGATGCAATGTTCCTATTAGAGGCCGGGTTGACTCCAACGGCCGCATCTAAACTGCCAAATCCGGTAGCTACGCCCGAGCCAATTGCACCCGCGAGTTGCGTACCGTGCCAGAGCGAACATATTATTTTCTTCGAATTCGACCAAGCAAACTTGACCGACACCGCAAAGAAATTGATCAGCGAGTTGGCTAAAACTATCCAAAAACGGCCGACGCATGGAGTTGTAGTTTCCGGCCACACAGATCTCGCAGGTAGCCGTCGCTATAACGACTCCTTATCGAAAAAGCGTGTCGATGCCGTAATAGCAGCTTTGATCGGTGCAGGGGTTCCGTCCGGCAATCTCGCAGCGACCTACGCATACGGTGAAACGAGGCCACGTATAGCAACGCCTGATGGCGAGCGGAACGCTGGCAATCGGCGTGTGGTGGTTTGGGTTCCGTGTGAGCCGGTCAATGCGCAGGGGATGGCGGAGCCTTGTCCTTACGCGACGATGCAGGTGCCGCCGCCCCCGATCGTGAGTAAGGGGCGCGGGGAGTCTGACACTCCCCGGTACCAGTAGGCAGTGAGCGGGTTTATCCTTGTCAACGGGGCACCCTGTGGTTCATCCTGGGGCGAGGCGCTAAAGTTCGTTCAGCCAGCCCGATCTGTGCCGCTCGCATGGCCAAGTTGGCATGGCTACATGGTTCGCTTCGACGCGCCAGCGCTTTGGGATTTGGCGATTGATCCACAATCAGGAACCACTGTAGTGCTCGCCGGACGGGTTACGTTCGACGCCTCGGAGTGGTCTCGGGCCGATAAGCTCCCCTATCGGGGTGGTGCCGCTTGCAGGCTCCTGCTTGATGCATGGAATCGCAATGGAAACCACTTCGCCGATCACATTAATGGTGCGGCTGTGGTGATTGTATTCGCACCCCAAACACGCGAGTTACATGTCTTTACTGATCGGATGGGTGTTTTTCCAGTCTATCGATCGATGGTTGGTCCACTAAGCCTGTGCTCACACCCCGATGTTCTGGCGGACTTAATGACAAGTCATGGCCACGCCCCCGAGTTTGACTTAACGACGATGGCAGAATGCTTGGCGACTGGCACCTCAGTGCACCCCGCCACATTTCACTCCACGATTCTTCAATTAGATGCTGCTACCCACTATGTGTTTTCGCCCGCCGGACAGAGCGAAGAACTCCGGAAGCAATGTTACTGGAGGCCAAGTCGCGCTGTGGTTTCCAATGTTTCCGCAGCAGACTTGGCAGCCGAGTTGGCTGCAGCTCTGCTCACTGCTGGCGCACGGCGGACTGCTTCAGTGCTGGGGACGAATGGACTCCTGCTGAGTGGCGGCGCCGACTCGCGGGCGCTACTGTTTTCCGCGAGCCATCCTGAGCTCGTTGAATCGCTGACTTTTTGCGATGCCGCCAACGCGGAATCGGTGGTCGCACAACGGATTGCTGCCGTGGCAGGCTCGCGGCATCACCTCTTAATCCGATCACCTGAGCATTATGCTGAGGGAGCGATAGAAACGGTCAGAATAACCGGCGGAATGTTTTCCCTCAAGGATGCTCATTTTCAAGGTTTCCTGCCAGCCATGCAAGGGCTGAATTTAGGCAATTTGATGACAGGCTGTTACACCGACTATCTGTTGAAAGGTCTCGCTTATAACAAAACACCGCGTCGATTGTTTGGGCAACAGTTGCCACTGGACCGACTGACCGCATTTTCAATGGAGTACTATCAGCCGCATTCAACGATTGATGCCGTTTGGCGTTCCAGGGTCGATGATCGGTTGCAGGGATGGTTTACACCGTGCGAGCAGGAAAAGTACGATGCTGATCCTGATGGCATTGCAGATCGCCGTGTGCGGCCTCTATCCCGCGAGGCCGATGCAATGGGTCGGTTATTTCTGCTGAGAACCATGCCCTGGGACCCGGTAATGGTGGAGAATGAAATTCTGGACCTCTACCAACGCATCCCCGTCCACCTCAAACTAAATGCACGCGTCTTTCGAGCTGCGGTTACCCAAATTGCCCCGTGTGAAGCTCGTTCAATCCCCAATAATAATGATTACTCCGCGCTGGACACCCCTGAACCGGTGCGTGTGATGCGGTACGTCCTACGCAAGATCGTCGATCGAATTCCTGTTGTGGGACAGCATAGGTTTTCTACGAACCGTTTGGCAACTGCCGGATCATGGCCGAATTTTGTCTACTATATTAAACAAAGTCAGGTGCTGGCTATGTTGTGGGGCGACCCAAGTCCAGGTCAACGCGATCTCCTCACCGATATTCTGGGCG
>JAYUTP010000168.1:0-2237 GCA_043755075.1 Tenderia sp. (SeqCode) | reverse complement strand
GTTGGTGGTGCCGGTCTTGCCTGCCAGGTCATTGCGGCCCAGTTGCATGGCGCGCGCACCGGTGCCGCGGCGGATGACGTCCTGCATCATATTGCTGGTGAGATAGGTGATCTGTTGTGATACGACCCGCGGCGCCAGGTTGCCGCCAGATTCGCCCGCGGCTTCACATTCGAGGCAGGCCACGGTGGGGCTGGCCTCGAAAATGGTTTCGCCCTGGCCATTAGCGATCTGCTGGATGAAATAGGGGGTGATTCGGAAGCCGCCGTTGGCAAAGACGGTGTAGCCGCTGGCCAGCTCCATCGGTGTGACGGAGGCGGTGCCGAGTGATAGTGACAGGTCGCGGGGCAGGCGTGCCGGGTCAAAACCGAACTTGGTGGCGTAGTCGATGGCGTAGCTGACGCCAGTTGCCTGAAGCAGGCGGATAGAGACCAGATTGCGGGAGTTGACCAGCGCCTCCCGCAGGCGGGTGGGGCCATAGATCTCGCCGCTGTAATTTTCCGGCCGCCAGGAGGACTCTAATCCTGAATCTTCGAAGACCACCGGCGCATCATTGAGGATGGAGGCGGTGGTGAAGCCCTTATCCAGTGCGGCGGCATAGATGAACGGCTTGAAGCTGGAGCCCGGTTGACGCTGAGCCTGGATGGCGCGGTTAAATTTAGTGTGGAAAAAATCGAAGCCACCGGCCAGAGCCAGGATGGCGCCATTGTGTGGGTCGATAGAGACGATGGCAGCACCCGGTTGCGGAATCTGCGCTAGCGTCCACTGCTTGGGCTTGGTCTCCTGTAGATAAATAACATCACCGTTTTTAACAACATCGCTGGCGTTGGTAGCGCTGGCGCGTGCCGCCCAGGCGAGCCCCTCCCACAGGATCTGGACCTGATCACCATTGGCAAGCAGGGCGGTGGCGCTCTGTTCTTTGATTTTGTAGATCAGTGCAGCTTTGAGATTGCCGACCTCAGTGACCTCATCAAGCTGAGTGAGAATCTCGACAACCGGTGTTTCGGCGTTGAATTTGATGTGAGCGACCGGGCCGCGGTAGCCGTGACGGCGATCATAGTCCAACAGCGCTTGACGGAGCGACTCCTGAGCGGCCTGTTGCAGGCGCGCATCAATGGTGACAAAGACCTTGTAACCATCGGTATAAGACGCTTCGCCATAGCGTTCGTACATGTAACTGCGCACCATCTCACCGATATAAGGAGCCTGTAGGTCAATGGAGGCCTGGTAGCGTTTGGCGCTAACCGGCTCCGCGATGGCATGCTTATGTTCGGCCGGGGTGATGGAGCCCAGCTTGAGCATGCGGTTGAGCACATAGTCACGACGTAGCTGCGCCCGTTTTGGGTCGGCGATAGGGTTGTAGCGCGACGGCGCCTTGGGCAGTCCAGCAATCATGGCGATCTGTGCCAGGTTGAGCTGATCCAGTGGTTTGCCATAGTAGACCAGGGCCGCGCTACCAACACCGTAAGCACGGTTGCCAAGATAGATCTGGTTCAGATACAGTTCCAAGATCTGTTGTTTGGTGAGTTCATCCTCGATTTTCAAGGAGAGCAAAATCTCGCTGAATTTGCGTAGGAAGGTCTTTTCGTTGCTGAGGAAGAAGTTGCGCGCCACCTGCATGGTAATGGTGCTGCCGCCCTGGCTCTTTTCGCCAGTGATCACCAACAGTCCCGCTGCACGTAACAACCCCTGATAATCGACGCCTGGGTGCTCAAAAAAGCGGTCATCTTCCGCCGCGAGAAAGGCGTTTATCAGCGGTTTGGGGATTTGCTCGTATTTCAGAGGATCGCGTTTTTTGGTGCCGTACTCCGCCACCAACTGGCCATTAGTGGTGTAGACCTGTAGCGGCACTTGGAAACGAACATCGCGGAGTATCTCTACCGACGGTAGCTGGGGGGCGATATAAAAGTAGATGGCTGTGGCGCTAGCGACGCCGAGTAAGGCGATGGCCGCAAGGCCAATCAGAAGAAATCGAAGGAGTTTGGGTATCAAGGTCGTTTCCAGGAAAAGCGATAAGTAGCAACTGCGCCACAATTTTACAGCAGATGGATTAAGCTTTGATAGTGCGCAACCGATATTCTTAAGCAATTCAATGAGTATACTGTCGCAGCCATTAATGATTGAATAAATATAAAGTATGCTATTAAATGCCCGATAACCCCAAGGGATGGTCGGTATGACGTGGGTGAAAGAGAAAAGGGACACACTTTGGAATTCCTCAAACGCAAGGCCGCCGCGCT
>JAYUTP010000167.1:0-6538 GCA_043755075.1 Tenderia sp. (SeqCode) | reverse complement strand
CCGGGTTTTTTCTGTTGTTGAGGTAGATATCTGAGCCTTTCTGCCGCTCTTCGATATTTTTTTTGTTGTTGAGGGTGCCGTCAAAAAACATCAGGCAGCGGATGGTGATTTCATCCTTCTTTTTTTTCTTTTGATCAGGCTCTGACGCTGATGTAACAGAGATACCTTCACCAATTTCCATGGTTGTGCCCCCTTATATGATGTTCTCTGCGGCGATAGTAACCTTTTCAACCACGATGGCGCCACGGGTGGCGCTGTCGGATGAGCTGTAGACCAGGTGTGCGTGGGCGTTTTTATTTTTAAACAGCGCTTCGGCCGCCAGGGCGATGAGGGTCGGGGCGGTGGCGGCACCGAGGTCGCCAAAGATGTCGGCGGGGTGTTCGGTTTTTACTTTGTCGATAAAGGATTTTTTGTTGCGCATGAGGGCGACGCCATACTCTTTGGCCCAGTGGTGTTCGCCGTTCATGCTGCTGTAAATGGTGTGGATGTTGGGCTGTTGGTGGTTGATTAGGGCGTGTTTGATGGCTTGGTCGAGGCCGTCGCCACGATAGGGGGCTTCACTGCCGAGGTGGCCGGGCTCTTTGGCGATGCCGGGGGGTGTGAGGGCGATGATCTGGCCGTTGCGTTCCATGGCGAGTGCCGGGTGACGGGTGAGTAGCAGGAAGCAGGCGGCTTCGCCGGGGGCGAAGCCGTCGATGTTGCCGGGGGCGAGCAGACGGTCGGCGTTGATGAGCGGTTCCAGCCGCGTGTTGTCCTGGTGCGAGTCGCTGGCACCGATGAGTATGAAGTCGTCGGGCAGGTCGTAAAGGTAACGGAAGGCGAATTCGATGGCTTCCATCCCGGCGGCGCGGCCGCTGTGAATGGTGCGGGTTTGCAGGGATGTTACCCAGGGGGCGCAGTTCTGTTCTAGGGTGTGAATGAGCGAGACGAGCCCACCGATGTCGATCTGCCCTTCCGGCTCGGGCATGGCGAGCACGAGGGGCACGGAATGTTGCGTGGTGTGCTGGGCGCAGGCTTGGCGCAGGGCGATGATGGCCATTTTGAGGATGCGGTCATGACAGTGGGCGTAACGCCGGCCTTCGTCCAGGGTGGCGTCGATGTCGGTAAAGACCTGATTGGGCACGGCGGCCATGGTGATGAGTTCGCCATTTTTTGCGTAATAATTTGATTGTGCGTAGCCGCTGATGCCGGCATTGACTGAGGCGGCGGTCATGGCGCTGTTGGCGCCGACCGGGGTGATCATGCCGAGGCCGGCGATATACAGTGTGGGTGTATGACTCATTGAATCTCTACTCTGCCCTGGGTGTTGTACAGCGGGTGGCTGGGATCGATCAGCGCTAGCTCTAGGGCGGCGGCGTGGCGTTGGCGTTGGCGGGTGTGTTCGAGTTGTTTAAGCAGCCAGTCGCTGCTGATTGCTTGCCCCATGAAGTAGCGCTGGCCGATGATGAAGTGGCGCCCGTGTTGCTGCCAGCACTGGGTGACTTTGTCGGCATCGGGCCAGGGCAGGTTTTCATCTTCATCCATGGCGATATTTTCATCGCTGGGATCGTCACTAGGGATGGTTTCACCTACTGGACGGCGGGCTTGATTGAGTCCCTGATGGGTAAGATCAAGACCGGTGATGAGGGTGAAGGCTTCGCCGGCCAGTTTGGCGACAGCGGGGTCTCTCATTTTCTGGATCAGCCAGTTGACGGCATGCGGGTCACCTAACGTGGCGCTGGCCTGTATCACTGCTCGGTTGAGGCTGGGTATTTTAGCCATGGCGGTGATTGTTTGTCGGGCCTGCTCAATGGTCAGCACCCTGAATACAATCTCGATGGCGCGTTGCAGGTAGGGTCCCTCTTTCAATAGATAAGGTGCCAGTTGGCTGACGGCGGCGCGGTTGCCCAGCAGGATGGCGGACCAGCTGCTCCAAAATAGGATGGCGGGGTTGTCTGATTTCATGGCCTTGATCAACTCGGGCATCAGGTCCTGTCGGCGCAATTCGCCCACCAGCCTTAACGCTCTAAGATAGAGTGTTGTTTGTTTTTGGCAGTCGTCACGGGCGAGTATTTTTGCTAGGTCGTCGCCGGGGTCAAGGCGGCGTACGCTACAGGCGGCTAGGCCGAGGTATTTGTGATTGAGTTCTTTGCTGATGAGCAATTTTTCAATCCAGGGGGTAGCCAACGCTGGAGAAATCCAGCCCAACGCGGAGACCAAGCCGCAGGTGGCTTGATCATTCACCAGTGCTGCCTCTACGACCTGTTTGATTTTTTTCACTTCGTGACTGCGGAAGGCGGTGACGGCGGCGGTAAATATTTCACCGGACTCTTCTATCGCCAGTGCTGCTTCGCAGGCTTGCCAGCCATGGTCGATGGAACTCATCAGGCCATCCAGTTGCGCCTGGATGCGTGCCTCCAACTCGGCAATGTCATCTTTGTTGTAATGGGGTTGATGGATGGCAACTGAACGCAAAAGCCACAGGAACGCGGCTTCATCGACATAGCGTTGATAGAAGTCGAAGTAGCGATTATCGTGGCCATTTTCGTTATTGGCACGTGAGGCGGTACGCTGATTCATCGCGGCATGGCCAAGCATTAACCCATGATGTTCTTTTTATTATGAAACAGCGGATCGCCCAGACGGCAGACATTTTTACCTTCGAATTTGATGTCAAAGGAGTACATCATAAATTCGCATTCAGCCTGAATGGTGCCACTCACTACCCCTTTTTTGCTGCCTGCTTCATCACCCGTGCTTTTGCTGTAGATGGCGCTTTTGACCATCGGCATCTCACCATCGCATTTAACGGACTTGGGGCCTTTTGCCGTATCGGCCGATTTACCGATATTAGGGTAAGGAATCGGTACCACTGCTTTGCCGATCTGGGTCAAACAGACGTCGGGAAAGACGATACTGGTGCCGCCGCTGCCTTTGTGAGCGATGCCTCTAGTATTTGCAAATGTAGTTTGTGCCATTTTTTCGCTCTCTGGAATGATGTTGGATTAACGCGTCAAGCTAATCGTTACTTCACGGATTTTAAGCGTTTGTTTGTCGCACGGAACCGCACCCTTCCAGACCATACTTAATCTGATATCGTTCGGTTCGAGAGTGAGGGTTTCCATATTCATAACAGGCTGTTTCAATACATCATCCAATAATGCCTTGACTGAAAGCCGAACTCGGGGCACCTCAAATTGCAGCGGGCCACGTGAGTGCATGTGGGTGACATGGACTGGCTCGCCGCCCTGAAGATAGCCGGGATAAATCAAATCGGGATGCGCCATATTAAAAAACCGTTTGTTAAAATCTTCAGGCAAATACGGCGCGCGCGTCTGCTGCCACGCCTCATCGTAACTGCCAACATACGCAGCCCTGGGCTGCCAATTAGCGGCATAAAAACCAAAACAGGCGGGCGCGGGTTGATCGCTATAGGTGCGAATGAGTTGGGCAGGATCTTCCAGATTGGGCAGTAACAGACCATTGATTTCGTCTACTGAACGAGCGCCAGCATAACCAACGCCGATGGGGTTTCTCGATTCTGCTGATTCAATCTGCCCCGCCACGACATGGCGTCCGCCAAAGGCTCGTTCGTAGACCATGGGCATAATTTCAAAAGGTTGGGGCGAGGTTATTCTGCCATTCCGCCATTCACGATCGCCAAAAACACGCAGCGTTTTTTTAAGCACACCAATATTCAAATCAACATCCAGACACGTGGTGCGTTGATCAGTCGGGGCCACAGCATTACCGATCATGACAATATCCGTGCAAGGCTTTCCCAAATGGATGTCTGACGCGTATCTAAGGCTGGACTCCCCCGGCTTACCCCAATAAACATCCTCCGCCTGAGGCGGTGGCTGATCATCCAACAGAACCCATCCCGTCGTCAGCGCAAAGGTCGCTTTTACCGTGATAAAAAGGGTGTCGATGCCATTCTCGTTCGGCAATAACGTCATGATGGCAGCAAAGGGGGTATTGTTCTTTAGCTGTAACATTCAAGAAGATTCCGTTCTACACATTAGGGGACCCATTAAAGAGAAATCAGTTAACCTGAACAGAGCCACCCATAATGCGATTAACACCGCTTGAACGGTTGAGAATATATTTACCACGAATGATTATTTTACCCGCTTTAGTCAAGGTGATACTTGCGTCACCGCACTTCAGCACAATCTCTTCTTTTCCCTCGAGAACGACCCGTGTGCCATCTATTTTTACATCGTCCAGCGGCGCATCATTTTGCATCTCTTCGTGATGCAGATCCGCACTCTGAATACTCAGTTCAAAATTTTCGATGAGCGCATTCAACGGGCTGTGAATCAGCCCCATAATGACAGGACGGGCAGGATCACCCTGCGCAAACAATAATGCAACCTGACGTCCGTCATGTTGTTGGTTGATACTAAGCGTGGAGATTGCCACAAGCGGCTCGCCCGTAGGATTCTCTGGATAATCAACCAGTGGATGCCCTTCGCGACTAATTCCCGCTACCCAGCCAACGACAATCTCACCTGGCGCAATTCCGGAAAACAGTTGCGAAGCAGCGCGCTCAAACGGTTCTTTTTCTTTATCCCACATAACAGACTTCAGGCCTAGTTGACACTTGTCTTGCTTCCCTTGATAACAATATTACCCGATCCTTTGACATTAATATTGTTACCGCTCAGGGTAATATCACCGTTACTTTTCATTACGATCTTTGCCGAACCTGTTTGAAACACAATTTCTTCTTCAGCAGTGAGCATAATCGACATCGCCTGAAGATTATATTTTTTGGTGACATTTTCACTATACTGACCATCAACAGACTCCCTAAGGTTTCCACCCACGGTGATGGTCATATTTTTACCAATGCTTTCAGAGTGATTCACACCAACATCAATGGTTTTATTTTTACCGATAGACTCGGTTTGATTGTTAGTGACGGTTTTATTGCGATCATTGCCAATGTTTGAATTTTCATCATGTTTAATCGTCTTGGTGCGATCATTATCAACGCTCAATGTTTCATTATTTTCAACTTCGACATCCATGTCTTTCTCGGCATGAATAAATACCTGCTCTGAGCCTTTTTTATCTTCAAAGCGAAGCTCATTGAAATTTTCGTTTGTTCCACCCTTGGTAGAGCGAGTTTTTATACCGCTCTGGGTTTTTGCGCTATAAGGAGGTTTATTCGCACCGTTATAAACGGAGCCCGTCACCAGTGGTCTGTCAGGATCACCATCTAGAAAATCAACAATCACCTCATGACCCATTCGAGGGATAAACGACGCGCCCCATTTGTTGCCGGCCCATGTTTGCACCACCCGCAGGTAACATGAACTATTCTCATCATTTTTTCCAACACGATCCCAGATAAACTGAGCTTTTATTCTGCCAAATTCATCGACATGAATCTCTTCACCGGCCGGGCCTGTGACAATAGCGGACTGCGGCCCTCTCATCACTGGCTTTACATGTTTAAGTGGTGGGTGAAATTTAACATCCTCAGGTATGCAGACAAAACTGTTTTGATACTCTGGCTCTGGATTACTACCTGTATGATAGCTAGTGTCGAATACTTTATGAGTTATCTCGGTAATAAGATAACCACCGTTCTCATTTTTGTTTTCATGTTGAGTTAATTTAAACTTACCACCGGCATAAAAACTTGAGCAATCGCTTTGCGCATCAACGCGGTTTTTAAATACTATTTCGGTATCTGCCCGCAAATTCACTATCTCTTTGCCATTCGCCAAATCATAGAGCCCGGGATATTCATAGTGTTGGAATTTATTGCTGTTTTTATAACTGCTACCCGTCGGAGTCTCTACCAGAATATTTTTAGAGGGTTCCTTAAAATTATAATCATTAACTGTCCATACGCCTTTACTAAAACCATAAATATGATCCCAGTGCTTTATCTGTGAATCGGGCTGAACACCTGTAGAACAAACAACTTCTGCTTCAGCGCATAAATTAAATGCAGGGTTCTGATCAAGAATGATCATGGTGTGTTTATCGCCTTTCTGCTCGAAGTAGTAAGCAATCCCCTCCTCTTCGAGCAATCGCGATACAAACGCAAAATCAGACTCACCATACTGTATGCAATACTCTCGAGGTTTAGTTCCCCCTTTAACATTAAATTTATAGTCATTAAAACCCAGATCATCAAACACCTGGGCAACAATGTCCTTTACACTTTTATTTTGAAATATTCGTTGATTATGGGTTTTCAACAGAAACCAGAGCCAAGGAACAACCGTCAAATGGTATGCGCGTAACTGGTCGGCATTTACCTCTCCAAAGGAAAATTGACTCACATAACCATTAAAGGTGCGTGCCTGATCATTGTGGATTTTCAATGTCACCTGCTCGCCAACAAGATCTTGCGGATTGACCGATGAATTGGAAGACAAGACGTTTACCTGAAACTCAAACAATCCTGATATATATTCAGTGCCAGAAAATGACGTGAGTAATAGCTCGTCTTTGGGTAAAGAGGTATCAATCGAAATAAAACGATTTTCTTGAATAAATTGACCCATTTATCAAAACCCTCGACGAGAAGCCTTTC
>JAYUTP010000166.1:0-4231 GCA_043755075.1 Tenderia sp. (SeqCode) | reverse complement strand
TTTTTGATGTTTTCCACCTCCTGCAACACCCGCTCGGCAATGGCGATGATGGCGCGACCAGGCTCGGTGATTCCTACCAAGCGTTTGCCGTTGCGCTCGAAAATCTGAACGTTGAGCTCATTCTCCAACAACCGAACCTGACTACTGACCCCAGGCTGAGCCGTAAAAAGCGCCTCAGCCGCCGCTGAGACATTAAGGTTGCGGCGGGCCACTTCACGAATGTAGACGAGCTGCTGTAGTTTCATAATGCCCAATATATGATTTATTCATAAGATTAAAACAGCATATTGTTTTTTGCAATAAAGGGCATCGCTATAAATTCGATCAAGTGGCAAAGGCACCAAAAGTAGGCTCCTCTGGGCTCTCGTGGCTTCAGCAGATTTAAGAGATATCTTTAACCGATGTTCACCACGCTCATTCATGCTGCTGTACTGCTAACGCAACTTATTGAGCTCTGCATAAAGATCATCAAGCTGTTGCTGCAGCTGCTCAAGCCGCTTGGCCTCAGCCTCGCGCCGTTGATGATAGGCGTCGGTGAGGCGGGTAGAACCACCTACCAGCCGTTTTGTCTCACCCGATTGTGGCGCCTCACCGTTAAGCAGCGCTTCGCTGGCTTGAACCAGCATCGCTTTAGCATCATCGATCTGCTGCAACAATTGCTGGCGCTTCTCCTGGCGCGCATCAACCTTATCGCCTACCCTGTCGCCTTGCTCCAGCATCTGGGCGCGATTTTCCTGATGGATCACCGTATCTGGTTGGCGCAATTCGATCTCCGTTGACTTCATCCCGGCCGGGGGCGGGGTGGATGAGAAATGAACAGTGCCATCCTTATCCACCCAGCGATAAGCCTTGGGCAGCTCCTTTTCTCCTTCGGCCTGAACGATCAGCGGCAATACCAGACACATCAGCAAGAACAGACTCCGCATGACTTCTCCCTCTACTGGTTTAAATATCGCATCCGATGTTAGCACGCACCAACCACGAAGCCTCGCTCACAGCTAACAATGACAGCCTCCTCAAATTTCCATACTTTTTAAAACGTTAAAATCCTGCCGTTTTGGTCTATGATTTACTCTGTCAGCTCAAACTACCTACCCACCCAACAAACCAACATAATTAGTACACTTAGGAGCACTACGATGAGCGGAAACAACGATAAAAACATTTACCCTGCTAAGGATGTTATCACCATCCTGTGTGGCATCCCGGTTGTCTTGGCAATTGCCGTCTTCTGTGCCAATTTTGTCACCTCATACGCCGGTATTTGATAGTCAGCGAGATCAACCTGACAGCAAGAAGCCCTCGTTTTTAACGGGGGCTTTTTTATTTGCAGCGAATATAGTATTTGCAATAAACGTTAAAGCTAAGGCCTGCTCGACCCGATATGCTGTATGACAGTGGAAGGAAAACTACTACATATTGGGTATAAACTCATTACCATGAGCAAGGAGGTAGTCCGATGTTAAGTTACATTCTGCGTATGGCCTTCGACTTTGAGCGTAACCATGGCTTCTGGCCCAACATGCTCTACCTTAATACCGAACATTTCCGGCACTGGCAAAATGAATTCGAAGACCCAGCTGACTTTGATGAGATCGGCCGCCGCCTCTCAATGGTAATCGTTATCTCAGTCGATGCCTTACATCCCCACGTTGCCTGGCTGCCAAACAGAACCCGCGCCATCGCCAGCTAAACAAAATTTTGGGCAGGGATGCCCAAAAGCACTTCGCGGGGCAGACTCTGCACTCTTCGGCAAAATTATGAAGCAGGTCTTAGAAGCGGTTAGCCCAAAGATCAATCCGTACAGTCTGTGTAACACCAACACTAACAACCACCGGCTGCAACCAAATCATCGAAATAATACCACCACCATCCACCAACAACTGTTGATCATAACCACTGTCATAGCTGGCTGATTCAACACTCGCAACAGTACCCCAGCCATTTGCGGTACCAACAGTATATTTATTAGTCACCAAATGAGTACCTGAGTTATAGGGTTGACGCCAAGCCAGCGTAATATTGCCACCACTGCTCATGACTGCCCGAGGATCAATGACACTGCCTTCGTTCATCCCTTCCACCAGACCTGCCGCACCCCAACTACCGAGTGAATAGTGATTCGACCATAGATCAAAGCGCCCTCCCTCGCGTTGGAGCCAGATAGCGGATACGCGGCTGGTGCTATCCACACTCAATAAGGGGGGGGGGAGAACATCACCATTATCAGTTTCAAGTATAGCCGGGGTGCCCCAGCCGTTGTCGAAACGGTTAGCCCAGAGATCATCTACCGGTGCAATCACAGAACTACTATGCTGAACCCATGCGGCGGTGACCACTCCAAATTGATCTTTGACCATTACCACCGAGCCAGAATCACCGGCACCATCGGTGATAAGCCCCTCGTCTACCCAGTCAGCGTCATAGCGCCTGGACCAGATATTGTTCACCGCGCCATCACTCTGCGCCCACAGCAACATCACCTTGACGGTGCCGTAGAGCAACAGCTGTGGCACATCAACATCACCTGGCAACGATTCAGCCATTGCAGCCACACCCCAAGCACCGGAATAACGGGTTGTCCAGAGGCTCCAATATTGGCCGTCGAACTGACGCCAGACGACAGTGGCATCGCCATTGTTATCCACCACTATTTTAGGTGTCTCCACATCCCCCTGATCTTCGCTATCAAGCTTGGTTGCCGCCGACCAACCAGTGGCATAGTGCGCGCCCCACAGATTCAGAAGGGCACCATCGGATTGGCTCCAGAGGGCAAAAAGTTTGCCAGTGGAGTCCACCACCAGCTGTGGCGCAGAGACATCGCCCAGATTTTCACTATCGATCAAGGCCGGAGCAACATCCCAAACCCCCGCCACGTTACGCGTCGCGTAAAGGTCGTAGCGGCTGCCGTTATGCTGCGTCCATAACACCGAGACGTCACCACTGCTCGCCACCACTACCCGGAACTCACCAATATCTTCGATATTCTGAGTCTGGATCGCACTGAGATCAGCACTTTCTATCTTCCCCTCCGCAGTCCAGCCCGAAGCAACGGCATCAAAACGCACGGCCCAAAGATCGGTACGCTCTACATCAATCGGTATCGGCCCTGTTGTCGGGTAAGAGTCGGCGGTGGCCTGGCTCCAGACCACCGTCACATTTCTCGCCGCATCCACCACCAGCTGAAAGCTTTTTACATCGAGCGTACCGCTTTCAAGCTTCTGCGCATTGCTCCAGCCGGTGTTGGCCACCACATAACGACTCGACCAAAGATTGACATGAGTGCCATCAGACTGCGTCCAGACCACCGTCACATTGCCACTACCATCGATCACCGCTTTAGCGGTATCGACACTGCCCGAAGTGTCACTATTAATCACCAGCGGCGCGCCAGCCTGCGGCAAAAGCGTTGCCGTTATCCCGTCACCTGGACCACTGTTGGAAACCAGCTGCGGCGCACTGCTGGGATTATCACTGGCATTTTTACCATCACCGCTACAACCGCCGAGCAGCAGTAATGCGATGAGGGTGACGAAATAGAGCCGAGCTTTTTTGAATAGTGGCGACATAACAGGCTTTTCTTATCTGGAATCCTATTTTAATACCGTGTTAACAACACTTTGTCCAGCCAAGCCACAGCTCCGTGGCTTAATTTGCTAGAATCGCCCCCCATGGACGTTACACATATTATCGACCCACTCAACGATGCCCAAAGGGAGGCGGTCACCGCCCCCGCCGGCCAACAGCTAGTACTGGCAGGCGCCGGCAGCGGCAAGACCCGCGTACTGGTACACCGCATCGCTTGGAACATGGCGGTGGACCACGTCTCACCCTACAACATGATGGCGGTCACCTTCACCAACAAAGCCGCCGCCGAGATGCGTCATCGCATCGAAGAGCTGCTCGGCACCCCCATCGGTGGCATGTGGGTCGGCACCTTCCATGGGTTAGCACACCGTTTCCTACGCGCCCACTGGCAGGACGCCAAACTGCCACAGAGTTTTCAGATCCTAGACTCTGATGATCAGTACCGCCTCGTGCGCCGCATCCTTCGGAACCTCGAGCTCGACGAAGCCAAATGGCCGCCGCGTCAAGTACAGTGGTACATCAACGGCTGCAAGGATGAGGGGCTGAGGCCGCAACACATCGACCACCACGGTGACCATTACACCAAACAGATGGTCCGCCTCTACCAGGCCTATCAAGACCATTGCAATCAATCCGGACTGGT
>JAYUTP010000165.1:0-4773 GCA_043755075.1 Tenderia sp. (SeqCode) | reverse complement strand
TGCAGCCCCGCCATCAACGTCTCAACATCCTTGATCCCGGCTTGGGCGGTTTTTTCATCAACGCCGTAGATGGTGATGTCGACGAGGGTGCCGAGGGTGAGCATCTGTTGCTGGTAGATGGGCTGCTGCTGTTCGCAGCCGTTGAGCATGAACAGCGCACAGCAGAGCAAAATAAATCTCATCACCAATGATCGATTCTCGGTGATGGTGTGAGGCATAAATTTCATGAAGAGGCTTCCACAAATATAACGGCGTTGTTAATGCGTTAATTTTTCCGCAATGCAATTCATCAACTCGCCGGCGATGTCGAGATTGAACTGTTTGTCGAGTTCGCGGATGCAGGTGGGGCTGGTGACGTTGATCTCGGTGAGATAGTCGCCGATGACATCCAGACCGACAAAGATCAATCCCTTCTTCTTCAGTACCGGGCCAACCTGTTCGCAGATCCAGTAGTCGCGTTTACTCAGTGGAATGCCTTCACCATGGCCACCGGCGGCGAGGTTGCCGCGAGTCTCGCCCGCAGCGGGAATACGCGCCAGGGCATAGGGGATCGGCTTGCCATCGATCAGTAGGATGCGTTTGTCACCCGCCGTAATTTCGGGGATGTAGCGTTGCGCCATGATGTATTGCGCACCGTTGTTGGTGAGGGTCTCCAGTACCACGCTGATGTTGGGATCGCTGAGTGTCAGGCGGAAGATAGACATGCCGCCCATCCCCTCCAATGGTTTGACGATGATGTCGCCGTGCTCCAGGAGGAATTTACGCAGTTGCGCCATGTCGCGGCTCACCAGTGTCGGTGGGCTGCACTGCGGGAACCAGGCGGTGTAGAGTTTTTCGTTGGCGTCGCGCAGGCTCTGGGGTTTGTTGAACACCTGCACCCCGGCAGCCTCGGCCAGTTCCAGCAGGTAGGTGGTGTGGATGTACTGCATGTCGAACGGCGGGTCCTTGCGCATCAGGATCACGTTGAGCTCGGTGAGTGGCGCAAAACGCGGCTCACTCAGCGTGTGCCAGTTGTGCAGGTCGTCACGCACCTCTACTGGGCGCATGTTGGCGTAGACCTTGCCATCGCGCAGCAGCAGATCCTTTTGTGTCATGTAGAAGAGTTCCCAGCCGCGCGCCTGAGCCGCCAGCAACATCGCCAGGGTGCTGTCTTTTTTTGGATTGATCGATTCGATCGGGTCCATTACCACGCCGAGCTTGATTTTCATTTTCATGATTGGCTGCGTAAGGCGTTCTGTACGGCGATCTCACGTGCCGCCGCCACCAGCGCCAGGCGGGCGATGACGCCATAGGCGTAGAAGCGGTTGGGCGAGGCATCCGGCGACTGGTGTTGGTCGGGTGTGTTGCAGGGTTCGGCAAAGGCCAGCGGCTCAAAGTGCATGCCGGGGGCGTTGAGGTTTTCGTCGGGGCCACGGCCGGTGTGGACGCGATAGAAACCGCCCACCACAAAGTGGTCAATCATGTAGACCACCGGTTCAGCCACGGCGTGTTCATCACCAATGGTTTCAAAGGAGTAGACACCTTCCTGAATGATCACCTGCGAGACCGCCTGGCCGCCCTTGGAGGCGGACATCTTGGTGCGCTGTTTGCGGTTGAGTTCCAGAATTTCATTGGCCGAGCGGACCATCATGATCCCCATGCCGTAGGTGCCGGCATCCGGTTTCACCACCACAAATGGCTGATCCTTGAGGCCATGCTCATCGTACTTTTGCTGGATCTCTTGCAGTAGTTCACCGACCTCATGGGCCAGCCGGTCTGCCCCTTCCTGCTTCATGAAGTTGATATCGCTGCAGCGGCGGAAGAGGGGGTTTATCAGCCATGGGTCGAGATCGAGCAGCATGGAGAACTCCTCCGTCACCTGCTGATAGTGGCCAAAATGGCCCGACTTGCGGCGCTGTACCCAGCCCAGCTCGGGGGGTGGGATGATGCGCTGTTCCAGTCCTTGCAGCATCTCTGGAATGCCGTAGGAGAGATCATTGTTGAGCAGAATCATGCAAGGATCGAAGTCATCGGCGTAGATGCGGTTGCGCAGGCGCTCAATCGGGATCAGATCCAGGGTGCGGCCCGAGGGCAGCTCGATCACCATGGTCTCCTTCAGATCGGGCAGCAGCGAGCCGACCTGCACCTCAAACCCGGCAGTGAGGATTAGGTCGCGCAGGGTTACCAGGCTCTCTAGGTAGAAGGTATTGCGGGTGTGGTTTTCCGGTATCAACAGAATGTTGCAGGCCTGGGGTAATTCGCGCTCGATGATCGACTGGATCGCCTGGACGCAAAGCGGTATGAAGGCGGGGTTGAGGTTGTTAAAACCGGCCGGGAAGAGATTGGTATCGACCGGTGCCAGCTTGAAACCGGCATTGCGCAGATCCACAGAGGCGTAGAAAGGGGCCGGTGTCTTGAGCCACTGCTGGCGGAACCACGCCTCGATCAGTGCCTGATTTCCCAGTAACTGCTCTTCGATATGCCGCAGCGGTCCGGTGAGGGTGGTGGTCAGATTGGGGACTGTTTCGACGATGTTCATTGATGCCAGTTTTCCTGAAACGCAAGTGACGATAATAGTACCGTAAATCGTTATAGCTCGGACATGAGGTGGCGACGGCTAGCGTTACTTTAAAGGGGCGAATGAATAAAGTCTCGCGTCGTTTGATATGGCTTGGAAAATGGCGTGGTCTTCTATAATAGGTTGCGTAGGGTGCGCTGTGCGCACGCGGACTGCGGTGGTTAGACGCGTGCGCACGGCGCACCCTACAATAAAATAAATTAGGGGTGTGGTTACTCGCCTTGGACTTTTAGAGGTTCCCATCACTATGCCCGCTGCAGTCGGGCGGCACATTTTATAGCCCTAAATCGCCCCACAACTGCTGTATTGAGCTGATCACCACTAGCCCCGCCGTCTCGGTGCGCAGGATGCGCGGGCCAAGGCGGATGCCAGTGAAGCCACTCTTGATGGCGTGACTGATCTCGCTGTCGCTCAATCCCCCTTCGGGACCGATCAGCAGTGCCGCACTTTTTTCTGGCTTGGGCAGTTGTGCCAGCGAGTGGCTGGCGCAGGGGTCGAGCACCAGTTTGCAGGAGGCCTTGAGGGTGCCGAGCCATTGCTCCAATGGCAGTGGCGCATGCAGCAGTGGTAGACGATTACGCCCTGACTGTTCGCAGGCGCTGATGATGGTGCTCTGCCAATGGCGGGTGCGTTTGTCACTGCGCTCCTTGTCGAGCTTCACGCCGCAACGCTCGCTGAAGAGCGGCACGATCTCCGTTACCCCCAGCTCCACCGCCTTCTGAATGGTGAAGTCCATCTTCTCACCACGGGAGATGCACTGACCGAGAATGATGCGCAGTGGCGATTCGCACTCACGGTTTGAATAGTCACCGATAGCCGCGCTGGTACGCTTCTTCTGCACGTCGCAGAGTGTCGCTGCATATTCGCCACCCTCGCCGTTGAAGAGCATGAGTGCTGAACCTTCGCTGAGACGCAATACACGCACGGCGTGACTGAAACCATCTTCATCTAGCTCGATGGTGACGCCACTCTGGAGTGGTGTGGGTGTGTAGATTCTGGGGATGCGCATCAGCTATCTCTCGTTGCTACATCAATCCCTTCACTCGCCACCTCGGCCAGAAAATCGATTTGCTCTGGTGTGATCACATACGGCGGCATGAAGTAGATGACGTTGCCCAGCGGTCGCAGCAGTGCACCACGTTTGAGTGCATGTTGATAGACGCGCAAGCCGCGCCGCTCCTGCCAGGGGTAGGGCTCTTTTGTGGTTTTATCTTTGACCATCTCCATCGCGATGATCATGCCGCGCTGGCGCACCTCGGCGACATGCGGGTGATCACGCAGATGGGCAACGGCATTGCCCATGTGTTGTGACAGTGCCTTGTTGTTTTCGATGACGTTGTCCTGCTCAAAGATGTCGAGTGTCGCCAGCGCCGCAGCACAGCCTAACGGATTGCCGGTGTAGCTGTGCGAGTGCAGAAAGGCCCTCATCTTTGCGTAATCATCGTAAAAGGCCTGATAGATCTGTTCGCGGGTCATCACCACCGCTACCGGTAAATAACCGCCGGTCAGCCCTTTAGAGAGACACATGAAGTCCGGTGTGATGCCCGCCTGTTCACAGGCGAACATCGTTCCGGTGCGGCCAAAACCAACGGCGATCTCATCGGTAATCAGGTGTACGCCGTAGTGGTCGCAGGCCTGGCGCAGCAGCTTGAGATAAACCGGATCGTACATGCGCATCGAACCAACACACTGCACCAGCGGCTCGACGATCACCGCGCAGACCTTGTCGTGATGTTGCGCCAGCGTTTGCTCCATCTCGGCGAACATCCGTGTCGAGTAGTTGGCCTCACTCTCGCCCGCTTCACGGAAGTAGCAGTCGGGCGAGGTGACGGTGATGGGTGTCATCAGCAGCGGCGCGTAGGTCTCTTTAAAAAGCTGCACATTACCCACTGCCAGCGCACCGAGGGTCTCGCCGTGATAGCTGTTGCTGAGAGTGATAAATTGGGTCTTGCGCTTTTGTCCCTGGTTAAGCCAGTAGTGAAAACTCATCTTCAGTGTCGCTTCAATCGCGGAGGAGCCGTTGTCGGTGTAGAAGCAGCGGTCCAAACCTTTTGGAGTGATCTTGATCAGACGTTCGGAGAGTTCGACCACCGGCTCATGGCTGAAGCCACTGAGAATCACATGCTCCAGCGTATCGAGCTGTGCCTTGATGCGGTCACTGATGCGCGGATTGCAGTGGCCAAACATGTTGACCCACCAAGAGCTGATGGCGTCGA
>JAYUTP010000164.1:0-2211 GCA_043755075.1 Tenderia sp. (SeqCode) | reverse complement strand
GGGGATTGAACACGACATGGGGCGCTGGAAGCTGTCGGCAGGTTTCATGCACGTGCTCTTCAAGGATCGCTCGGCATCTAATAGTGTGCCGTTCGGTAGCTACGGAACCGATGCCAACGGCACCGCAGCCTACAATGGTAACTATCAGTCCAGCGTCAACTTGATTGGCCTTGGCTTTAGCGTACCGCTGTAACGGCTACAAAAAATGCGCCCGCCATTACGCGGGCGGCGTTTTATATCTTCCCCTTCAGCTGAGCCAGCGTTGCCCGAAAACATAATACGCACGCAGAATACTTGTTTATAATCATCTGCCCATTAGAGACGAGCAGCCTCCCAACCGATGCCATCCTTGCATGCCCTCATCGATAGAGTGACCGGCCAGCGGGCACTGAGCCACCGCGAGATCCTGATCTCATTTGTCAGCGCCCTGGTCGCCCTTATTATGATTACGATTATCAGCGCTAAATTTCTCTCGGGGATCAGCGTGCCCTTCATTGTCGCCTCCATGGGCGCTTCGGCGGTGCTGCTGTTTGCGGTCCCGACCAGTCCTATGAACCATCCCTGGGCGATTGTGGCAGGTCATCTCTCTTCGGCGCTGGTCGGCGTTACCTGCGCCCAACAGATTGATTCCATCCAGTTTGCCGCCCCCATCGCCTCGGCGGTGGCGATTTTGGTGATGCTCTACCTGCGCTGCCTTCACCCACCGGGCGGCGCCACCGCGATGTTGGTCGTGCTTGGCAGCGATAGGGTCCACGCTGCCGGGTATCAATTTATCCTCACCCCGATTGCATTTAATATTGTGATTCTGCTCGGCGCCGCGCTGGTGATCCGTTTGGTCAGCCAACAGTTGCACCCGCGTGATAAGAGCGCCACGGCCCTTGAGTGGGTCAATGAGTTGGAGACGGGCCGACCGTTGGCGCCGCACCTGACACTGAAGGATGTGGCGTCCGCCCGCGCTCAGCTCGACACCTACATCGACGTAAACGATGAAGAGCTGCTGCAACTACTGCGACTCGTCACCCACAATACCCATCAGCGCCGCCTTGGCGAATTACGCTGCTATGAGCTGATGCTGCCAGAGCCGCTTCACGCTGAGTTTGGCAGTCCGTTGGCGGAGGTGTGGGGTTGGTTTGAGCAGCATCGCCTCACCGCTGTGCCGGTGGTTGACCGGGCGCGGCGGGTGATCGGCATTGTTACCCTCAATGACTTCATCCACCATGCCGCCGATTTTCC
Organism: Tenderia sp. (SeqCode); assembly: GCA_043755075.1. Lineage (GTDB taxonomy): Bacteria > Pseudomonadota > Gammaproteobacteria > Tenderiales > Tenderiaceae > JAKFXL01. Next base: position 978 of record JAYUTP010000164.1, on the reverse strand, counting down.
GCAGCAAAGCCTCGAAGCGCGTATTGAGGCGTTGATTCATACCACCCATGAACTCACTTCCAACAAGGCCGAAGTGGTAGGGCAGATCATGACAACCCCCGTGCTCACCGCCCAGGAGAGCAGCACGGTAGCGGAGCTGCTGCCGCTGCTCGATAACCGCCATATCCACCACATCCCCATCGTGGAGCCAATCACAAACTCACTGGCCTGCTCAATCGCAGTGAGATCGTCGCAATTCTGGAGCGAGATGAAAGTCCGCTTTAAACACGTCAAAAGATTGTGCTGTTCACGCCTATCGATCAGTTGCTAGACTCCGCTGGTTCAGAGCTACGCTGTAAATCACATTAAATGGTGTTAACGAAGCAACATGCTGCCCCTTACCAATATTTTTGCCCGCATCCGCCTACTGGCGCTCATTCTGCTGATGAGCGGCTGCAGCCTGATGTCGAACAATCCGGCGCAGCCGATGAGCCAGATGACTGATGAGCTTGCCGAGCCAGAGGAGGTCGCGCTTGAAGGCAGTGCCGCTATTCAAAACGAACGCCTCGCCCGTCTCTATCAGCAGTACAGCGAATGGCGTGGGGTGAAATACAAAATGGGTGGCATGAGTAAGCAGGGCGTCGATTGTTCTGGCTTTGTCCGGCTGACCTTTGCGGATCTCTTCAGCCTCAAGCTGCCGCGCGATACGATACTTCAGGCCAGGGGTGGTGTTGAGATTGATAAAGGTGATCTGCGTAGCGGTGATCTGGTCTTCTTCCGCATCAACAAAAGAACCCAGCACGTTGGCATTTACCTTGAAGAGAGTCGATTTGTGCACGCCTCCACCAGTCGTGGTGTGATGATCTCCAGTATGACCCAGCCCTATTGGCAGAAGCGTTACTGGAAGTCGGTCCGCCACGAAATTTTAAGTTAGCGCAGTTTGCGCTGCTCCTCCAGCCCCTCCCAAAATTCGGCAACTCCGTCCAGCATCTCATTACC
>JAYUTP010000163.1:0-5175 GCA_043755075.1 Tenderia sp. (SeqCode) | reverse complement strand
TGCTATCCGTCACTTCTTTGAATCCATCCATATTGGCTGTCACGCTCTTATGGATACATAACATGTTGCATGAAACGATACCGGGATAAAGGTCTTCATTGTCACCGGCAAAGTTGTCGGGGTTGAAGAGTGGCGGCAGATGCCAGTACATGCGGTAATCAAACGAACGGATCAGCTCAATCAGCTCCTTTGATTTGTCCACCCTATCGTTCTCAACATAGAGCATCGGTTTGTGGCGGGTGATCAGTTTTTTCGCACCACGAATCACCTCGCTCTCCATGCCCTCAACATCAATCTTGAGCAGCTTCAAGCTTGGCACATCGATGCTGTTATCAAGGCGCACTCGGCGAATCTTGTTGCCCTGCTTGAACTTGTCGATCTCAACGCCGCCATAGTTACCCGGCAGGTCATAACGGATATCGGGGATCAGCACAAACCCTTCGGTCGCCCCCGCCGCCATATTCAAGCAGTGAACGTTGCTAAGACTGTTGATCGCGACATTGGCGCAGAGGGTGTAAAAAACAATCGGCTGCGGCTCAAAGGCGTAGACCAGCCCTCGTTCGCCGACAATCCCCGCCAGTGCCACCGTGTGCGTGCCGATGTTAGCCCCCACCTCCACCACCACATCACCGGGCTGACAAATCTGCCGGAAGAGCCTCACCTCCGACTCGGAAAACTCGCCATATTTTTCTACCGCCTTGCCGATATAGAAATCGTTTTTGTTGTAGACCACATAACCATATTTCCATTGGGTCACGGCGTTGTAACCTGGGCTATCAATCACTTTTTGCAATATAAATTCTCCGTTTAGTATTCTATGCGTAGCTTGTACTCAGAAATGAAGAGTCGCGCCCACACACTTCTATCCCCGCCACTGCCACTCTTGAATCTCTGCCATATCCTCACCATGTTCGTTGATGTATTGGCGATGTTCGGTGAGTTTGTCACGCAGCAGCTGCTTGACGTGCGCGGCGTGATAACCGAGTGACGGCACACGATCGATCACATCCATCACCAGATGGTAACGATCAAGGTCGTTGCGCACCACCATATCAAACGGTGTAGTGGTCGTCCCCTCCTCTTTGTAACCACGTACATGCAAATTATTGTGATTGGTGCGGCGGTAGGCGAGGCGGTGGATCAGCCATGGATAACCGTGATAGGCGAAGATGATCGGTTTGTCGGTGGTGAAGAGCGAATCAAACTCTGTGCCCGACAACCCTTGTGGATGTTCCTCTTTGGGTTGCAGCGTCATCAGATCGACGACGTTAACCACCCGCACTTTAATATGCGGCAGATGTTCGCGCAGCAGCTGCACGGCGGCGAGCGTCTCCAACGTTGGCACATCCCCGGCGCAGGCCAGCACCACATCGGGATCACCGTCATCATCGCTGCTGGCCCACGCCCAGATGCCGATGCCGGCACTGCAATGTTTGATCGCCGCATCCATATTAAGCCACTGCAAGGCGGGTTGCTTGCCCGCCACAATCACATTGATGAGATTGCGGCTACGCAGACATTTATCAGTAATGTAGAGCAAGGTATTGGCATCGGGTGGCAGGTAAACGCGGATAGTGTCGGCCTTTTTATTGACGACGTGATCGATGAAGCCAGGGTCCTGATGTGAAAAGCCGTTGTGGTCCTGACGCCAGACGTGCGAGGTCAGTAGATAGGTTAATGAGGCGATGGGGCGGCGCCACGGGATCTCCTTGCTCGTCACTTTGAGCCACTTGGCGTGCTGGTTGAACATCGAATCGATAATGTGAATAAACGCCTCGTAACAGGAAAATAGGCCATGACGGCCGGTGAGCAGATACCCTTCGAGCCACCCCTGACAGGTGTGTTCGCTGAGTATCTCCATCACCCGGCCATCAGGTGCAAGGTGGTCGTCCTCCGGCTTGGTCTCCGCCATCCAGGCGCGATTGGTCACTTCAAACAGGTCACCGAGGCGATTCGAGGCGGTCTCGTCAGGGCCAAAGACACGGAAGTTACGGCTCTCAAGATTGCGCTGCATTACATCGCGCAGATAGCTACCCATCACCCGCGTGCTCTCGGCCATGGCGCCACCAGGGACACTCAACTGTACGGCGTATTCGGCATAGTCCGGCAGGCGCAGATCACGCAGCAGCTTGCCGCCATTGGCGACCGGATTGGCCCCCATGCGCCGTTCGCCCTGTGGCGCCAACTCCGCCAGTTCGGGGCGCAGCGTGCCGTTGTCGTCGAACAGCTCTTGCGGGCGATAGCTCTGCAACCACTGCTCCAGCAGCTCGAGATGGCCGGGCTTGGTGCCAATCTCGGAAAATGGCACCTGGTGGGAACGCCAGTAGTCCTCGGCCTTGAGACCATCCACCTCTTTCGGCCCGGTCCACCCCTTGGGCGAACGGAGGATGATCATCGGCCAGCGCGGCCGTTCGGTTGCACCCAGTTCACGGGCATTGCGTTGGATGGTTTTGATCTCGGCCGTCACGATGTCGAGGGTCGCGGCCATCTTCTGGTGCATCTCCGCCGGATCAGACCCTTCAACAAAATAAGGTTTGTAACCGTAGCCACAAAAGAGCTGTTCCAGCTCCTGGTGTGGAATGCGCGCCAATACGGCTGGGTTGGCGATCTTGTAGCCATTGAGATGCAGGATCGGCAGCACCGCGCCATCGGTCACCGGATTCAAAAATTTATTCGAGTGCCAGGCGGCCGCCAGCGGTCCGGTCTCCGCCTCGCCATCGCCCACCACGCAGGCGGCGATGAGATCAGGGTTATCAAACACCGCGCCATAGGCATGGGAGACCACATAACCCAACTCACCGCCCTCGTGGATCGAGCCCGGCGTCTCTGGCGCGACGTGGCTGGGAATACCGCCGGGAAAGGAGAACTGCTTGAAGAGGCGGCGCAGGCCGTCAGCATCCGGCGAGATGTTGGGATAGACCTCGCTGTAGGTCCCTTCGAGATAGGTATTGGCCACCAGACCCGGACCACCATGGCCCGGACCAGCCAGATAGATCATGCTGAGATCGAGCGCCTTGATGACACGATTAAGATGTACGTAGATGAAGTTCAACCCCGGCGTGGTACCCCAGTGGCCGAGCAGGCGCGGCTTGACGTGCTCCAACGTCAGCGGCTGTTTCAACAACGGATTGGCCAGCAGATAAATCTGCCCCACCGAAAGGTAGTTGGCGGCGCGCCAGTAAGCATCCATCCGCGCCAGCAGTTCGCTGGAGAGTGGGCCTTGCAGTTCTGTCGATGACATGATTTTCCTCTATGGCAATCCAGTTAAATTAAACCGTTCACCTATCAAATGTAGGGTGGCGCCCTACATTTATACGGTTACGACTCCGTGACCAGCCTATAACAATGACGGGCGATTACCCGCTCTTCATCGGTGGCTATCACCCAGGCAGACACCTTGCTTTGTGGCGTGCTAATACAGGCTGAATTATTACGATTGGCGGCGCCATCCAGCTCAACACCCAGCCACTGCGCCTGCTGGCAGATCATCTCGCGCACTCGCGTGGCATGTTCACCAATCCCGCCCGTAAAAACAATCGCATCAAGCCCACCCAGCGCCGCCGCCAGTGAACCGATTTCGCGGGCAGCGCGGTAGCAAAACTGTTCCACGGCGTCAGCCGCCCGAGCATCATCACTGGCAAGCAACGTGCGCATGTCGCTACTGATACCCGACAGGCCAAGCAGGCCGGAGTGGTGTTGCAGCAGATCATCGAGCGCATCAACACTCATGCCTTGGCGTAAAAGATAAATCAGCACGCCGGGATCAATCGCGCCACAACGGCTGCCCATCACCAAACCATCGAGCGGCGTGAAGCCCATGGTGGTCGCCACGCTCATGCCCGCACGCATGGCACAAAGGCTAGCGCCGTTGCCAAGGTGGGCGACGATCACACGGCCATCGGCAACCGCGCCCAAATAATCCGGCAATACGCTGGCGATGTATTCGTAGGAGAGACCGTGAAAGCCGTAACTACGCACCCCGTTGGCGAAGAGTTGATGTGGCAGTGCGTAACGCTGCGCCAGCTCCGGCATGGTGCGATGAAAGGCGGTATCAAAACAGGCGACCTGCGGCAGCTCAGGGCGCAGCGTCCGCAGCAACTCAATCGCCTTAAGATTGTGCGGTTGATGCAACGGTGCCAGCGGGATGAGCTGCTGAAGACGCTGTAGCACCCCCTCATCCACCCGCACCGGCGCACTGAATTCAACGCCGCCATGAACCACGCGATGGCCCACCGCCAACAGCGCGATGCCGTGCTGATGTCCATCAAACCAGCGCAACAGCCGTTGCAGTGCAGCCGCGTGATCGACGGCAGCACATGCCTCGTCCAGCACCACCAAGCCCTCCACGTCATAGACAATAAAACGGCCTTGCTGGGCGATGGCCGACACAGAGGGCATCTGACCATGGTAAATGCGGCGCAGTCCCTCAGCCACATCCTCGCGATAAAACGCGAATTTGAGACTCGAAGAGCCCGCATTAAGGATCGCAATAACCCGTTCTGTCACTGTTGTAGTCATCTTTTCACTCTACACCGTAGATCATAACAACGCGCTTTGTTTTAGAATGGCGGCCTCTTTTGTTTATCAGCAGGTTTTGCACTTATGAAATATTTCGGTGCCCACGTCAGTGCCAGCGGCGGTGTTGAGAACGCCCCCTTGAACGCCATCGCCATTGGCGCCAAGGCCTTTGCCCTCTTCACCAAGAATCAGCGCCAGTGGGTGGCCAAGCCACTGACGGCAGAGAGCATCGCCGCCTTCAAGGCCAACATGGCGAAGGGCGGTTTCCGGCCACAGGATGTGCTGCCGCACGACAGCTACCTGATCAACCTCGGCCACCCCGAGGTGGAGGCGCGTGAGAAGTCGCTGCGGGCCTTTATCGATGAAATAGAGCGCTGCCAGCAGCTCGGGCTTTGCTATCTCAATTTCCACCCTGGCAGCCACCTCAAACAGATTGAAGAAGAGGTGTCGCTGGATTTGATCGCTGACTGCATCAACCATGCACTGAGCTGTACTGAAGGGGTGACGGCGGTGATTGAAAACACGGCCGGGCAAGGCACTAATCTCGGCTACCGCTTTGAACATCTGGCGCAGATTATCGACCGCATCGAGGACAAGTCACGTATTGGCGTCTGCCTTGATACCTGCCACACCTTTACCGCCGGTTACGATCTGCGC
>JAYUTP010000162.1:0-2197 GCA_043755075.1 Tenderia sp. (SeqCode) | reverse complement strand
GCCACAACGGCAGGTTTATCACCTTGATCTCTATCGGCTTGCCGACCCTGAGGAGCTGGAGTTTCTGGGGCTGCGTGACTGGCTGGCGGAGGATGCCATTCTACTGGTGGAGTGGCCACAACGCGGTGTGGGAATACTGCCTGCTGCCGATCTGACCGTGACCATCCACTATGCTGGAGAGGCTCGTGACGTGACCGTGGTAGCCACTTCGGCCACGGGTGGGAAAATAGTTGCCGGATTGGCGTGATAAGCGCTCGTAAGGCTAAAGATATTTAGCCCGCAGTCGAAAAAACAAGGGTAAATGGCCGACTATTCCCGTCTTTTCTAGGGAAATGTTGTATCCTTTGGTTAGTACAGGGAAAATAGTGAGAACTTTGAAAAGTGTTGCATAGTGCAGTGATCCATCATGAAGCGAGTTAGTCCGATGCGCCGCATAGTGGCCCTAATCCTCTTGTCCGTGCTGCCGGTTTCGGCAAGCTGGGCCGCTTATACCTTGAAATACAACACCATGCGTGTTGGTCATGAGGATAGCGTGGTGCGTGTGGTGCTGGATTTGAACGGCCCAATCGCGATGAAATACTTCTCCCTGTCCAAGCCCGACCGTTTTGTCGTGGATCTGTCTGACATCATCCGCACCGGCAAAATACCCGCACTCGATTTTTCCAATACCCCAATTTCAGCCATTCGTACCGGTATTCGCAACGGCGATGATCTGCGTTTGGTGCTGGAGCTTTCTTCATCGACATCAGGTAAAGCCTATATCTTGCCGCCAGCCGGTGGCCATGGTCATCGTTTGGTAATTGAACTGGCGGGTGGCACGTTTGCCAGACCTGCGGACCCCGTCAAACGCGCCGAATCCGCCACGCTCCCGCAGGTAAATCCGCCCACGGTTGTCGCTACGTCAGTTCAGTTGGCACCAGCGCAAAAGCTTGAAACAGTGGTTCCAGCTCCGGTCAATAAAGAGCGGGCGGAGCGGGAGCAGGAGCAGGGGCGCAATATTGTCATCGCCATCGATGCCGGTCATGGTGGGGTGGATGTCGGTGCCATTGGCGCTAGGGGGACTTACGAAAAAGATGTAGTGTTGCAGATCGCCCGCCGGTTCGAAGAGCAGGTGCGTAAGGAGCCAGGCATGGTGCCGTTAATGATCCGTGACGGTGATCGTTTTGTCAGTCTGCGTGACCGTATCAATAAGGCTCGCGTCAACAAGGCCGATATGTTCATCTCCATTCATGCCGACGCCTTTTCGAATCAGCGTGCCAGCGGGTCGTCGGTCTATGCCCTGTCACAGCGCGGCGCCACCAATGAAGCGGCGCGGATGTTGGCGAACCGCGAAAATGCCGCCGATTTAATCGGTGGTGTTAGCCTGGATGACAAGGATCAGTTGTTGGCCTCGGTGCTGCTGGATCTTTCCCAGAGCGCTACCATCGAGGCCAGCCTGGACGTGGCAGGACGTGTATTGCAGGGGCTGAAGCGGGTTGGTAAGGTACACAAACATCATGTTGAGCAGGCTGGTTTTATGGTGCTGAAGTCGCCTGATATCCCCTCCATTCTGGTGGAGACCGCCTTTATATCCAATCCTGGCGAGGAGTTGAATCTCCTTTCGGCAGCCTACCAGCAGCAGCTCGCAGACGCCATGATGAATGGAGTTCGCCACTATTTTGTCAGCAACCCGCCGCTCGGAACCCGCATTGCTGCGCGTGAGCATGTGATCAAGCTTGGCGATACTCTTTCGGCTATCGCCACTCAGTACAATGTCAGTGCCCGGACATTACGTGTCACTAATCGGCTTAAGGATGACACTATCCGCATTGGCCAGGTTTTGCAGATCCCTCTCCGCGATACTTAACGCTTTTTGTCCTCCTGCTTCACGTATAATCAGCGCTTCTCTGTGAGCTGATTGGAACCTTCTTTTGTGAAACGCATTCATCTTCTTTCATCCCACCTTGCTAACCAGATTGCCGCAGGTGAGGTGGTCGAACGTCCCTCATCGGTCGTCAAAGAGCTGATTGAAAATAGCCTTGATGCCGGGGCGAGTCAGATCGAGCTGGAGATCGAAAGGGGTGGCGTGGCGTTGATCCGGGTGCGTGACAACGGCGCCGGCATTCATCCTGACGATATTCCGCTGGCGCTGAGCCGCCATGCTACCAGCAAGATCAACAGCTTTGAGGATCTTACCGCGGTCGCCAGTCTGGGCTTC
>JAYUTP010000161.1:0-10201 GCA_043755075.1 Tenderia sp. (SeqCode) | reverse complement strand
CTATGCTATCTATATATAGGTACTCGATATGGCTTTGGCGGGGGTGGCTCTCCCTAAAATTGCGCTGTTACCCATGGTGTTGGGTGTGATGGGTCTGTTGGGTGAATGCGGAAAATAAAAATGGCCGCCACTGAATGAAGTGGCGGCCGCATATTTGGCTAGATCTTGAAGTCAGTCTTCAGTTTCTTGGCGACGGCCACATTCTTCATGCGGGCATATTGTGGCAGGCCATTTTTGTAGGGTGGGTAGTCCTCGCCCTTGATCAACGGCAGCAGGTACTCACGGCAGGCCGCAGTAATCTCGAAGCCGTTACGAGAGATGAAGTTGCGCGGCATCATCTTTTCGACGTTGGCGACGTCAGCCAACTTGGTCGCGCCGATAGTCCACTTGTAGGGCTTGTTCGATTTGCGCATGATGGTGGGCATCATCGCATTTTTACCCTTCAATGCCAGCTCAACCGCCGCCTTGCCAAGTGCGTAGGCCTGTTCGACATCAGTCTTGGAAGCAATATGGCGTGCGGCACGCTGTAAGTAGTCAGCCACTGCCCAGTGGTGTTTGTAGCCGAGATTCGCCTTGACCATATTGGCGATCACTGGCGCTACACCACCCAGCTGGGCATGACCAAAGGCATCACTCGTACCCGAATCAGCCAGAAACTTACCCTCTTTATCCTTCACCCCTTCGGAGACGACGATGGCGCAGTAATCATATTTATCGACAGTCTGCTTCACACGGTTGAGGAATTTCTCCTGATCGAATGGGATTTCAGGGAAGAGGATAATGTGTGGTGCATCGCCTTCTTGCTCAACGGCCAATCCACCTGCCGCCGCAATCCAACCGGCATGACGCCCCATCACCTCCATGACAAAAACTTTGGTGGAGGTTCTGGACATGGAGGCAACATCGTAAGCCGCTTCACGGATGGAGACGGCAACGTACTTCGCCACCGAACCAAAACCAGGGCAGTTGTCGGTGATCGGCAGGTCATTATCGATAGTCTTGGGGATGCCGATGCAGGTAATTGGATAGCCCATCGCCTCGCTGATCTGCGAGACTTTGTGAGCGGTATCCTGAGAGTCGCCACCACCGTTATAGAAAAAATAACCGATATTATGAGCTTTAAATACTTCTATCAGGCGCTCGTACTGAGCGCGATTCTCACCAATCCCCTTGAGCTTATAACGACATGAACCGAAGGCCCCGCCGGGGGTGTAACGCAAAGCGGCAATGTTCTTTGTGCTCTCTTTGCCCGTGTCGATGAGGTTTTCGGTCAGCGCGCCAATGATGCCATTGCGTCCAGCATAGACTTTGCCGATCTTGTCCTTGTGTTTGCGAGCGGTCTCGATAACACCGCAAGCGGAAGCGTTAATTACGGCAGTTACACCGCCTGATTGTGCGTAGAACGCATTTCGTTTTGCCATGATGTAGACCTCGCCTTGTGATGTGTTCATATGATGGTGAATAAATGATGTGGATAAATGTGAGATACAAACTAAAATTCTTCAATGAATTGATTGACTCGATATATAGTTAGATGTAGTTTTAGCACATTCATACTATAGTTGGATTTAGTGTGGATAAAAAAGAATGAAGTTGTTCTTAATATTCGCCGACAGATACGCAAGCAATATTACGGAGAGAGAAAGCCAAAATGAGAATCGTACTCCTGGGTGCTCCAGGCTCTGGTAAAGGTACACAAGGCAAACAGCTCTCGGAGAAATATCGCATCCCTCAGATTTCCACCGGTGATCTCCTCCGCGCAGCCGTTGCTGCAGCATCTCCTCTTGGTCTTCAGGCCAGGGCGGCGATGGACGCAGGGCAGTTGGTCTCCGATAACATCGTTCTGGGGATGATCGAAGAGCGCTTGGCTCGGCCGGATTCGCGGAATGGATTTATCCTTGATGGGTTTCCACGCAATATTCCTCAAGCTCAAGCCTTGGATGTAATGCTGTTGCGGTTGAATAAGCCGTTGGATGTAGCCTTGCATATGGAAGTTGATATTGATCTCTTGATGCAGAGACTAACTGGGCGGCGAACTTGTGAATCTTGCTCCCAAGTCTTTAACGTTTATACCTCACCCTCAAAACTCGAGGGAAAATGTGATAGCTGTGGTGGTGATCTTCGTCACCGTGCTGATGACAAAGAGGAAACTATTGGTAATCGTCTCAAGGTGTATGAGGCGCAAACCAAACCTCTGGTGGAGTATTACCAGGGACAAAACAAATTAAAGACGATTGAGGCCATAGGAGAAATTGCCGATATATTCAACGGTATATGTGCGGTCCTCGATGCTGTGAACAAAAAAAGGGCTCCACGAACCAAAAAAATGCCGCTTGATGTTGATGCAATCGCCGTAGCGGTATCTAAAAAAGTGTCAGAAGCAAAAGAGGAGAATACAATGGATGAATCAGCAATTGCTGCATCGGCCGATGAGCCGAAGCCTGCGAAAAAGAAACGAGCCACCACCAAGAAAACGGTAGCTCCCAAGAAGAAGACCGCAACTAAAAAGGTCGCTCCGAAGAAAAAGGCTGCCGCCAAGAAAAAGGTAGCCGCCAAGAAGACGGCCGCTCCGAAGAAAAAAGCCGTTGCCAAAAAGAAGGTGGCCGCCAAGAAAAAGGCTGCTCCGAAGAAAAAAGCCGTTGCTAAGAAAAAGGTAGTCACCAAGAAGAAGGCTGCTCCGAAGAAAAAAGCCGTTGCCAAGAAAAAGGTAACCGCCAAGAAGACAGTCGCTCCGAAGAAGAAGGCCGTTGCCAAGAAAAAGGTAGCCGCCAAGAAGACGACCGCTCCGAAGAAAAAAGCAGCCGCTAAGAAGCGGGTAGCCAAGAAAAAGTAATTGATTTGACTAAAATATAATGGAGCGGCATAGTCATATGCCGCTCCATTTTTATTTTATGAGGTAGCACTGTGAGAGGCCTTGGTGATTTCCCCGTTCGTCGTCCGCGCCGTATGCGCCGTGATGATTTCTCCCGTCGCCTGATGCGCGAAAACCGCCTGACGGTTGATGATCTAATCTATCCGATGTTTATTCTTGAAGGCCAGAGTCGGCGTGAGACCATCGCTTCTATGCCTGGTGTTGAGCGGATTAGCATCGACTTATTGCTGAAGGAGGTCGAGATTTTGGTTCGGCTCGGTGTGCCTGCTGTGGCGCTGTTCCCGGTGACTCCGGTCGAGAAGAAGAGTCTCGACGCCCGCGAAGCATTTAACCCCGACGGTTTGGCACAACGTGCCGTACGTGCTCTGAAAAAAGAGTTTCCACAATTGGGGGTGATTACTGATGTCGCTCTTGATCCCTTTACTACCCATGGCCAGGACGGCTTGATTGATGAGACTGGGTATGTGATGAATGACGAGACCGTCGAGGTCTTGGTGAAACAGGCGCTCTCCCATGCCGAGGCAGGGGCGGATGTGGTGGCTCCATCAGACATGATGGATGGCCGCATCGGTTCGATCCGTATGGCGCTGGAAGAGGCCGATTATATCCATACTCGCATACTCGCCTACGCCGCCAAGTATGCTTCAAGTTTTTATGGCCCCTTCCGTGATGCGGTCGGCTCTGCCGCTAATCTGGGTACTGGCAACAAACATACCTATCAGATGGACCCCGCCAATAGTGATGAGGCGTTACATGAAGTGGCGCTCGACATCCAGGAGGGGGCCGACATGGTGATGGTCAAGCCGGGCATGCCTTATCTCGATATCGTGCGACGGGTGAAGGATGAGTTTGGTGTGCCGACCTATGCCTATCAAGTCAGTGGCGAGTACGCCATGCTCAAGGCGGCTAGCATGAATGGTTGGCTCAATGAGAGGGCGGTGGTGATGGAGGCGTTGCTCTGTTTTAAACGTGCCGGTGCTGATGGAATCCTCACCTATTACGCCAAACAGGTGGCCGAGTGGCTTAAAGCCGACGCCTGATTTCGATCTATCTCGGCTGCATTCGCGGCCGGGTTCTTTAGTGAGCCCCTCTACCTGAGAATACAACCATGACAGATCGCTATGCCGTCATGGGCAACCCCATTGCCCACAGTAAGTCACCCAAGATTCATGCGTTGTTTGCACAGCAGACCCATCAACTGCTTACTTATGAAGCGATCCTCGTGCCCCTAGATGGATTCGCTGCGGCAGTGGCCGAGTTTCGTGCCAGTGGTGGTAAAGGCTTGAATATAACGGTCCCTTTTAAGCAGGAGGCGTGGGTGGTTGATGCGGAGCACAGTGAGTGCGCTCAGAGAGCTGGCGCTGTTAATACACTCTGCTTCCGTGATGATGGCACTACCCTGGCCGATACCACAGACGGTGTTGGCCTGGTGCGTGACTTTACTCGTAATCACGGGATCACGCTGACGGCAAAACGGGTGCTGATTCTCGGTGCCGGTGGCGCAGTGCGTGGTGTGTTGGAGCCGATCCTAGCCGAGCGTCCGGCAATAGTGGTGGTCGCCAATCGTACTGTCAGCAAGGCACAAGAGTTAGCGCGGTTGTTTAGTGATATGGGCAGCATTAATGGTTGTGGTTTTGAGGCGCTCGCAGATCAGCAGTTTGATCTGGTGGTCAACGGCACTGCTGCCAGTCTTGGTGGCGAAGTACCACCATTGCCTGATGATCTGCTGGCGCTTAACGCCAGCTGTTACGACATGATGTATGGTGCGGTGCCTACTCCCTTTCAACGCTGGGCCACGGCCCACGGTGCGGTTCAGTCGCTCGATGGCCTGGGAATGTTGGTAGAGCAGGCCGCCGAAGCATTTATGCTTTGGCGCGGTGTGAGGCCGGAGACGGGCTCGGTGATCGTTGCATTACGGCAGCAGTTGTTGGCCGACTGAGCGGTGTCCTGTTAATACATCACCATCGCCCGCACGTTGAACAGACGATAGCTGTAGAGATAAGGTTTGTTGATGCCGTAGTTGGCTCCTCCCCACGAGGCTTCGATATGCAGGTTTTTTAGCCAGTGGAGGCGAAAGAAGCTCTCCCAGCCCGCAATGTTATCTTCCTGGGATAATCCAAACTGGCTGACATCCTGGTTGCCAAAAAAAGCATCTACCCCCCATTCATAACGGCTGTTCCATTTGTATATTTGCAGTAGCACTTTGTTGGTAAGAGTATGCTCGGGAGTGTAATAAGCATAAGAATCCTGATGGTTTTTGAAGCTGAGTTTCTCGATCTTGTAGCCGAGGGTGATGCGTGGCGGTGTTTGGTGAATGGCGTAACGGAAGGTGGCGTCCATCTGTTGTGATTGATTGTCATCAGAGTAGTTGGTCAGATGGTAATCGAATTTTAGATTCCAGAAATCACTGGGGTGAAAGTCGGCCCCTAGCTTGCTCTTGCTGGTCTTGATCTGGTTGAAAACGGTGTAGGTTAAATCGCCATAAGCTTCGTGTTTATACTCGGCGTCCAATTGCAGGTCGGGCAGTGTGTGTTTCAGTTTTAGCCGAGCTGTACGAACCTTCTCGGTATCAAAATCGTCATATTGCAACAGGCCGACAGCGGCGTTGGCGTGGGTGGCATTACTGAGCGCTCCTCGGGCACCTATTTCGAACTGGCTCAGGTCGAAACGGTAGCCATAGCCATCGCTCACCACGCTTTGCCCCAGGGAGAGGAAGGTCATGCTGTTGTGCCATGGCTGTTCCAGGCGCAGGGATTGGGTGGTGCGGTTGTTCTCCTCTGAGTCGTAAAAGTACTCAATCTGGTACTGTATATTGGGTGCTGACTTGAGTGCCATGCTCCAGCGTAGCTCCTCCAGCGCGTGCGCCTGAAATTCATTCTCGGGCGTGAACTGTGTAGTTATATCGGTGGCCCAGAGGTAGTTACCAAGATTCGCCAGTGTGTGGTAGTAATCGAGTCGGGTATCGAAACTCTCTTCCTTTTTTAAGACCTCTTCAAAGAGCCGCACCGCAGTCGTATAATCACCGTGCCAACCCGAGACGGTCGCCTTAATGGCTTTTGCCGTGAGGTTATTCGGGTCTAGGGCCAGCGCCTCATCCGCCATTTTTATTGCTGCGCGAGGTTGACTGTCCCACGACAGATATCGGGCCAGCATCAGGCGGGCGTTGAGATTGCGGGGCTGTTCACGGCATATCCGTTGCAGGTTCTTAATGGCAGGTTTGAGGTCGAATACATTGAACAGTCGTTCGGAGATGGCGACTTGGTCATCCATTGGCAGGTTCTCCACCGACAGTTCAGCGGCTTTTTGATAAGCCGCTGCTGCCTGTTCGTACTCTTGTCGCGCTGCGTAATAGTCACCGATCTTGATGTAGAGTTGAGCTCGTAGTGTTAGCACTGGCATGTCTCGGTAGGCGGTCTCAGCGATCGCTTCGTTGCCATGGACGAGTAGCAGCAACAGTGGCAGCATCTTAATAATGCGGCCAATGAACGCCAATGCCGCTGATGGTAGAGCGCCAGCCGGGTGTTGCACAGAATGACTTCCTTATATCCAATAGTAACTGATGTACGCATAAGCATCATGAGCCTGGAAAGGGGCGGGGTGGACACTTGCCTCTCTCTGTCTGCACAACATCATTTAGCGACATAAGCATCGCAATGATTAGCGGATCTTACGTTATTGGGCTATGAAAATTGATGGTGCTGATTGGCGCGTGGAGCCGGGTTTTATTCAGAAAAGCCCGGTTTGCAGGCGGGCAGGTGTGCTTCCAGTGTCACTGCTTTTATAGCGGCCTTATTTCATATATTTGTTTTTTAGATCGATGTAGTGTTGCGCTGAAAATTCGAGATAGGCGAGTTCTTTCTCGGTCAGTTCACGGATTTTTTTAGCGGGTGTGCCGAGCCAAAGATAGCCGCCCTCGATCACTTTGCCGGGAGCAATGACGCTGCCTGCGCCGATGAGCGCCTTGGCTTTGATGATGGCACCGTCGAGCACGGTGGCGCTCATGCCGATGAGGGCAAAATCTTCAACAGTGCAGGCATGGAGGATCGCCCTGTGGCCGATAGTGACGCCATTGCCGATGGTGAGTGCATGGCCGCCGGGGTTGAATTGATTGTCGGCGGTGACATGAAGCACCGAGCCATCCTGAATATTGGTACGCACACCAATGGTGACTTTATGCACATCGCCGCGAATGACGACGGTGGGCCAGACGGAGCTGTCGGCGCCGATGGTGACATCACCGATAATGACGCAGGACTCATCGATATAGGCACTGCTGGCGATGGTGGGGTTGATCCCCTGGAAGCTGCGTACATTCATAATGGTTATCCTTGATATTGGCCGCCTATTCTGCGGCTTGCTGGTGGTGCTCTGCAACACTCTGTTGGCATAATAGTGAGTATTAATACCCTGGATGTCGGGTCGATACACCTTCTTAGGAAACGGAAACAGAGGAATCTTTTATGGCAATTAGCACTTTCATCTTACTGGGCATCGTGGCAGTGGTTTTGGTCTACGGTGTGATGATTTACAACAATTTAGTGCGACTCAAACACAGCGTCTCGCAGTCGTGGGCCAATATCGATGTGCTGCTTAAGCAGCGCCACGACGAGCTACCCAAGCTGGTCGAGACTTGCAAGCAGTACATGAAGTTCGAGCAGGAGACGCTGGAGAAGGTGATGCAGGCCCGCTCGCAGGTAGCGACAGCGCGCATGGCAGGCGATGTGGCGGCGCTGGGGCCAGCGGAGACGCAGCTGCGCATGGGGCTGGGCAATCTTTTTGCCGTGGCCGAGGCCTATCCTGACCTCAAGGCGAGCCAGACTTTCCAACATTTGCAGACGCGCATCACTGGGCTGGAAAACACCATCGCCGACCGCCGCGAGTATTACAACGAGAGCGTTAACAACAATAACGTCCGTATCGAACAATTTCCCGATGTGGTGCTGGCGCGTTTTTTCAAGTTTGGTCCGTGTGACCTGCTTGAGTTCGGCGAAGAGGAGACGCGTGACGTGGATGTGAAAGCCCTGTTTAGCTAGGCGTGATTAGGGCTTCGCCGTGGCGAATTTACCTTTCGGTCTGGACCAAAATGAGTACTGGTTCGCGCTGCTGGTCTGTTCTGTGGTGGCGTTGGCCAGTTTCTACTTCGCCATTCACCACTGGCGTCGGCTGCGCCTGATCGAGGATGCCGCGACGGCCAAGATCCGCTCGGCCCATCAGGGCTATCTCGAACTGAAAGGCATGGGTCGCCTGATGGATGGCGAACCGATTATTGCGCCGCTCAGCTTTGCTCATTGCCTCTGGTGGCGCTTCAAGGTGGAAGAGAAGCAGTCGCATGGTGATAGTGACGCGTGGCGAGTGATCAGGCAGGGCGTCAGCGACAATCTTTTTTATCTGGAAGATGAAACCGGCCGCTGCGTGGTGGATCCAGAGGGCGCGGAGGTCACGAGTGATGATAAACGTGTCTGGTATGGCGATGGCGGCCGTTACCGCTACAGCGAGTGGCTGATTCTGCTGGGGCAGCCGCTCTACGCCATCGGCGAGTTCCGTTCCATAAACCCGGCTGAACACTACAATGCCGCCGATATCACGCGTGACCTGCTGCGCAGTTGGAAGCAGGATCAGGTGCAGTTGTTGAAACGTTTTGATGCCAACAAGGATGGTCAAATTGACCAAAAAGAGTGGCAGCTGGTGCGCAAGGTGGCGGAGGTGCAGGCGCAAAAAGAGTTTGAGCAGCGGGCGCAACAACCGCAGATCCATCTGCTCGCCAACCCCGCCGCTGGCGAGCGCCCCTTTATCCTTTCAATCTATCCCCAGGCTCAGCTTACCCGCCGTTACCGCTTTTGGGCGTTGCTGTCGCTGAGCGGTTTTTTTGTGTTTGGTTGCATGGCGGTGTGGTTGGCGCAGTTTGGATTTTGATGATGCCCGGCGAATTATTTTTGTGGGCGTGGCAGAGCCTGCCCCGCGAAGCGCTTTGGGCGTTTTTGCCACGATAAGTCTGGCACCAGCGTTTCATGGCAAGTAAGCTTTTCCATAATAAACACCCATTCCGCGCTAATGTAATTGCTGATGTAGGGTGCTCCATGCGCACGCGGATCGATGCATAATCCTGCCGAAAAACTTGGCAATAGCCACCTATCACATGTGTGTATGGCGTGCCCTGCTTCTATATAGGTCGGAGGAGTTCCCTCTGATGCAATCGAGCCCTTTATCCGTTGCTTGTGCCAGCAAGTTAAGAGGGGGGCGTTCAATTCAGTGATGGGCTTGAGAGCTCACTAAATCAGAAATGGGGACGCTAAGGTTTCTGAATAAGAATAATCGCTCGCCAACATACAGTGATGGACTAAAACTATGAGCTATTTACGATCTAGCAGCTTTCTTTTATTGCTTGCGCTGTTTGCTGTGCCGGCCTTCGCCGATGATGGCAAGCCCCTTCGCTTCGGTTCGGTGGCCCAGGACACGCCAGCGGTAATGCAAAAGCGACTCCTGCCGCTTACTACCTACCTCAGTAAAGCGTTGAATCGGCCCGTGGTGCTTAAGTTGTCCACGGATATGCCGGGGGCGATTAACGCTCTGGTGACCGGCGACGTCGATCTCGCCTACCTGACCCCGGTGGCTTATGTGAACGCGCATGCCCGGAACAAGGCGCAACTGGTAGTGAACATGCTTACTGACGGGCGTCCATCCTTTAAGTTGAAGATTGTGGTGCGTGAGGATAGTCCTATCCGCAAGATTGAGGATCTGGCTGGCAAGCGATTTGCTTTTGGCGACCCAGCGGCTTTGCTTCAGCGAGCCGTGGTGGTGGGTGCTGGAATGCCACTGGAACATCTTGGCAGCTATGGCTTCGTTAAGCACTATGACAACATCGTGCGTGGTGTGCTGGTCGGCGATTACGACGCGGGAATTGCCAACGACAATACGGCCCGCCAGTGGCAGGGAAAAGGCATCCGTATCCTTTATGATTCAGAAGACCTGCCACCGTACAACATTGCAGCAGCAGGGGGTATCGACCAGGTTACCCTGAACAAATTGCGGGAAGCGCTGTTGCGGCTGGATCCTTCGATCCCCGAGCAAAAATTAATCATTTCCGCCCTGGATGATGGTTATACGGGGTTTGTAGTCGCCAACGATGCTGATTACGATGTCATCCGTAAGCTGATAAAACCGTTCAAAAAATGAGGGGGTGGTTCGAACAGGCAGCGCAACTTATCTTTTATTCAATGGAAAATTCCAAGTGGATATTAAACGTTTAGCCCGGATGAGCCGCTGGAGGGGCTTGAAGATGCGCTTGCGGTCACTGCGACTGATGACTGTGCTGGTTACGGCGTTCTCGTT
>JAYUTP010000160.1:0-18959 GCA_043755075.1 Tenderia sp. (SeqCode) | reverse complement strand
CATCACACCAAAACCGACCAGACACTGGAGTTCAACCGCCATGACCCAGCCCATCACCACCGAATCACTCACCTTTCAGCAGATTCATATCGATGCGGCACGCAATTCCACGGATGACTTCAACCTTTTTCACGACCCGCGCAAGTGGGGGCGGATTCGTGACAATCCCTTTGGTGGGCCCATCACGCTTGGCTTCCAGCTGGAGTGTTTGATCGAGGATCAACTACGCCTCTATCGCGCTGAACACAATGAAGTGGCGCTGATCGAGGCCAACGGGCTGCGCTTCAGTAACTACCAGTTCACTTTTGCCAGTGTGGTAAGGCCCGGCGAAACGGTTCAGGTCGAGATCAAAAAATCACTATTGAAACCCGGCGACAATACCACCCTCAGCAATCGGGTTGTACTCAAGGGAGCGCGCGGCATTGCTCTGTTCGGCATCAAACGCGAATCACAGGCACCACTCTTTCTCAGCGACGTTGATCTCTCCACCCTGCCAGATCTGTCCCATCAGCCCGACCGCAGTTACCTTGATGACGCCGGGCTTTTTTATAAACGTAAGTTCATGAGCACCGGCAATACCAAGAATTTTCTCTCCGGTTCGCTGGCGGATCAGTCCGCCTATTTTGACGAACTTGAAGAGCGGGTCAGCTTTCCGGATATGTATCCTGCGGCACTGATCTCCTGCGCCCTGCTGGAACGCGCCCGCCACAACCACCATGATTTTGAAAACGAACCGATGGTCTACACCTCTCACGCCATTTCCATCGACCGAGAACTGGCACGGGGGCTACGCAGTAATGATGTGCTACATCTGTTGGTCAATGAACCTGTGGCACTCATAACACCGGATGCCGAAAGCGTGACTCAATATCGCCACCACTGTTTTGGTCTGCTGCATACTGGTGCTGTTCTGTTCCGGGCAGAGATCACCATGATGCCACTGGCAGCAATTTTGAAGTCCATGTAACATTTTTCCACGCTACACTTTCCGTTTTACATTTCGCAGCGATTTTTTCAGCAGCCGCATGCCGTGGCTCTCTCGCTCGGCGGCGTGATCACGCTATAGATCATCGCCGTGCACTAGCCACCAGCACAGTCAACCTTCAACACCGTGGCGTTGAGCGCCTGCGCAGTAGCCGCCTCGATCGTGATACTGGAAGAGCTGAGAAAAATAATCGTACAAAAGTAAATACTCGCCCGTCATTCCGATACAAGTCGGACTCCAGACTCCACAGCATTTTATGATTGGCAAAAAAATAGGTAAAAAAATCTTCGATTTTCAAGAAGATTGTATTAACTATAGTGCCGTTGTTTATAGACCCCGGTCTACGCCGAAATGATGGCACAACAAAAAAGCCACGCCTTGCGACGCGGCCTTTCAATGGCTGTTGTTACGCTTAGATCAATGTTTTTTGTGCGTCAGCCAGTCACCAATGGCAAACAGAAGACCAGAAACTACGAAGGTCAAATGAATACCCACCTTCCAAGCCATCTGCTCATTTGTGAAAGAATCCACGTTTACAAAGGCCTTAAGCAATTCAATGCCGGAGATAGCAACAATGGATCCCATCAGCTTCATCTTCAGGTCAGCAAAGCTGACATGGCCCATCCAATCAGGGCGATCCTCATGGCCACCGGTATCGATCTTGGAGACAAAGTTTTCATAACCAGCAAAGATGATGATAATCAGAAGATTGGCTAGCAGCACGACGTCGATCAATGTCAGTAAACCAATCACCACGTCGTTACTGCTGCCCGTGAAGACGATATCAAAAAAGTGCAGGAACTCCTTGCCAAACTTCACCAACAGCAAGGCGATAGCAAGCGCTAGGCCAAGGTAAAAGGGAACCAGCAGCCAACGACTGGCGAAGAGCAGTTCCTCTATAAGATGCTCAATTTTTCTCACAAAGTACTCCTATGAAAAGCAGGGACAAATAATTACTACCTATTGTCTATTTTCATCCCAACGCATGCAATAGCTCAGGCTAATTGCATAGCTCGTAAATAGCTATGGGGTATATAGAGAAATAGCGATTTCAAACCACCCGGAGAATTTCAAATAAAGAACGCCACACCATACTACTCCTTACTGTCCTCACCTCAGTCTGCGCCCATAACGGGCCAATGCCCGAATGGCACCATGATGAAGAAGGTCTCCATATAAAACTAAAGATGCCCTTCAGTTTTGGGCCAGACAGGACGAAACAGTTCCTATGCCGCCCAAACTCTGCAAAGGAAATACAGATGGAAATCGAGCCTATTGTCACTAACGATTTCACCACCTTCACCCCCGGCCGTGTAGCCCCCCACGTCAAACTCGAACAGCTTTTGACCCAGATCGGTGGTGGCAGCACCCAAGGCAATGACTATAAACATCAGGTGCTAAAGCTCGCAGGCTGGAAGTACAACTCCATCATCGGTTACGCCAAACACCCTGACACTGCCACCCTAGCCTTTAACAAAGTGCGTGATGTGATGTTAGTTACGCAGGAAAAGGACGACATTCTGGCCAGACTTAAACAATAGGCACGCACCCTTGGCTATTGATTTTTCTTCAGGTAATCGACAACCACATCGATCTCAGCGCCGCTCAATTTACCTTCAAAGAAGAGCATAGAATTTTTACCCATCGCGATAGTGGTGCACAGTAACGCCGCATCAGTGCTCATTGACTTGACTGCCGACCCCATCTTTTTCTGATCAAGCGCATGACACGTAGCACACTTGCTTAATATATGGGTAAAACTATCAAATCAACTCCGCCAATCTAGTGGTTGGCTCTACAACAGATAACTACACAGCGGCTAGCGGAACCGGTGCTTATGAGGTATTTACTGCTTATAACGCGGAAAATGTAACGTGGAATTCATTTAATAATGGTGGGGTTGCTGGTGTTAATTATAGTGCGTCCGCAATAGCAACTGGAGTTATTGCTGGCAGCACCACCAGCTGGGATTTTTCCAGTATCGTGCAAAACTGGGTTTATAATACCTCGATTAATCAAGGCTTGTACTTTGCTAACACGTCAATTGAATCCACCGCTGAATTCACTGGCATTCAAAACGTAAATTGGATTCTAGGCGCTGAGATCGTCGGTGGATTTTCTGCTGTGCCAAAACCATCCACGCTCGCATTAATGGGCATTGGCTTGGCAGGTTTTGCATATGCTCGTAGAAAAAAAGCTTCTTAACATACCCTCAATCCTAATCATGTAACGTGGGCACGTCTTCCGTGCCCACGCTGACTCACACCAAATACTCATTATCAGAACCAGAAGCGCACTCCCGCCACCAGACGCTGTTTATTTGTATCAGCTCCAGCGTTACGCGCCATCTCTGCCGTATTGCCAAACTTGCCTGCCCACTCAATACCAACGTAAGGCGCAAATTCGCGCCTGATCTCATAACGCAATCGCACTCCGGCAACTACATCACTGAGACCTGTGCCCTGCATGCGCTCATCATCACGTTTGCCATATAAATTGGCTTCGATACGCGGTTGCAGGATGAGCCGCTGTGTGAGTAGCAGTTCGTACTCTGCCGTTAACGTGGCAGCACTGCGCCCTTCTGTACCGAGATAGGCGGTGGCGTCGAGTTCGAACCAGTAGGGGGCGAGCCCTTCTATACCGATGGCTAGCCAGTTACGACTAGGCTCTGTGCCACTGTCGTGGCGCAGACCAATCTGGCTGTTCCAAAAAGGAGCGATGGCGTGGCTCCACAATAGCTCTGTGGTGCCCTCTTGCAACTTGCCATTATCAATTTCGCCTTCGGCATTGATGACAACACGGTCGTAAGTGTAGCCATACCAGCCACGCAGATCATAGGCGACAACGTTATTGTCCTCTTCATGCACACCTTCAAGACGTTCGATCAAGATGCCGGCCAGTGGGTGCGCATCACTATGTTGTAGCCGATGAGTGTGGGCGTTGCCATCGCTCCAGGCGTGGGGGTCACGTGGTCCGGCGGGGCTGCTCTGGTGCTGCATGGCGGCATGGCCTTCGTGGTTCATCGGTTGATTTGCAGCCGTTCCCATCTCCATACCGGTCATCTCCATGTCATCCATATCCATGCTCTCTTCACTGGCAGGCATAGGGTGTTGATGATGTTTTGCCTCTTCTGCCAAGACATCGGCCACGCTTAACGTCAGCAATACGCCAAGACTCAATCCTATTTTTTTGTTCATCGCTCTGTTCCTCGTCTGTTCAATCAGCTGTGCCATCACGCCACTACCACTTCGCGCATCATGCCCGCATCCATGTGGTACATCAGGTGACAGTGCCAAGCCCAACGGCCCAAGGCGTCGGCGGTGACGAGGAAGCTAACGCGTTGTGCTGGCTGAACGAGAATAGTGTGTCTGCGCACCTGGAATTCGCCGGTGGCGCTTTCCAGATCGCTCCACAGGCCGTGCAAGTGCATGGGGTGGCTCATCATGGTGTCGTTGTGAAGAATGACGCGCAACCGTTCATCATGGCGGAAATGAATAGGCGTTGATTTTCCAAACTCAACACCGTCGATGGACCAACTGTAGCGCTCCATATTGCCGGTGAGATGCATCTCCAACTCGCGCCCTGGCGCACGTTTATCAATAGCGCCACCAAGTGTGCGCAAATCCGCCTGCGTGAGAACTCGACGGCCATTGTTGCGCAGACCTACACCGGGATCATCAAGACTTGTACGTGGCGTATCGACACGCATATCGACGCTGGGGCCATATTCACTACTGGCGTGACGCACGGTGACTGTGCTCGCCGCCATCATGTGGCCTGCATGCCCACCCCCATGGCTCATCCCCTTCATGTCGCCCATCATATCGCCCATGGTGAGCGATTCGATGGCATCCGGCGCGGGCACGGCTGCTTCCAGCCCTGCGCGCGTAGCGAGTGTGGCGCGCACATAACCGCTGCGGTCCGTCGACTGGGCAAAGAGCGTGTAGGCATCGTCACGCGGAGTAATGACAACATCGTAGGTCTCACCGGGGGCGATGCGAAACTCATCAACAGTGACCGGTTCGACGTTGATGCCATCGGTCTGCACCACGCTCATCGGCAAGCCAGGAATGCGCACGTCGAAGATCGTTTGTGAACCACCGTTGCTGAATCGCAGCCGTACCCGCTCGCCGGGTTTGAAGAGGCCAGTCCAGTTGCCCGCCGAGGTAGTCCCATTGAGGAGGAAGGTATAGGTCTGGGCCGAGATGTCGGCGAGATCGGTGGGGCTCATGCGCATCTGCTGCCACATGCTGCGTTTATCGAGCGCGGCGTTCAGCCCCTCTTTGGCGACATCGCGAAAAAAATCAAATACCGTCGGCTGGTTGTAGTTGTAGTAATCACCTTGCGTCTTAAGCTTTTTAAAAATCATCATCGGATCTTCATCGGTCCAGTCAGAGAGCTGGATGACATAATCGCGCTCCGCCTGCACCGGATCAGCGTCAATCGGATCGATGATAATAGAGCCATACATGCCAGTCTGCTCCTGCATGCCAGAGTGAGAGTGATACCAATAACTGCCAGACTGCTGCACTTTAAATTGATAAGTGAAGGTGGTGCCGGGGGCGATACCGTCGAAGCTGATGCCGGGCACACCATCCATTTCGTATGGCAGGATGAGGCCGTGCCAGTGGATCGAGGTCGGCTCGTTCAAACGGTTAGTGACGCGCAACGTAACAGTATCACCCTCGCGCCAGCGCAGTGTCGGTGCTGGCAATGAACCGTTGATGGTGGTGGCCAAACGTGGCTTTCCGGTGAAGTTAACAGCGGTCTCGGCAACGATCAATTCAAACTCAGTGCCTGTCAGCACAGGTGCTGACCCTGTGCCGGTAGTACCCGGTTCGTTGGCCCAGACAGGCCTGACGGTAGGCGTAAGCGCAAGCAACAAGCCGCCCGCCGCCAGCCCCTGCACAAAGCGGCGGCGTGGTAGATCGGGGCCATTATCCATAGAAATGGCAACATTAGTTGAAGCGTATTTTAATTTTTTCATTGTTATCCTCGTATCAATCGAATGGCACGTCCCAACCGCACTTTGCTAGCGAAAGGATGCCGAAATAATGGTGTGTGCAACAACACACACAGAGAGGCTCACACAAATAATCGGGGCGGTTTGATACTCACGGGCAGATCAACGCCATAAAGCGAGTGATGCGATGCGTGGAAATAGAAGAAACGGGATGGCTGCAACATCAACACCACACCGACAATCAGTGCGGGGCCACAGGCAGGAGTGTGGCAGCAGTTATCTACCATGGTGCCCAACGGATCCCCATCATGCAAATGGTGGCCACTCGAGGCATCATGGTCGACACCATTACTCATGGAGTCCATTTCATGGATATAAATCTGGGGAGTGGCATGACCATGATCCATGCTAGCCATGGCATGGGAAAAGAGCGCGGGCTGAATCATCATGGTGATGATTAACAGCCACTGCAACATGTGTTTTCCTATTTTTGCCATGGTGATAGAGATATACTGAATTCCATCTGATTGCAAGCCTACCCCTCCTCTGACGCCCTATTTAAGACTCTACTCTGATCAACCACAAACCACTGGCAATAATCACCACCGCGCCAACTGCCGTCCAGAGATCCACCAGATCACCAAAGATCAAATAACCAAGCCCAACACCCCAAAGCATCTGCACATAGTGGAACGATGCGGCCGTGGCAGTATTGGCAAAGGCAAACGCACGGGCGATGCAGATTCCCCCCAACGCCGAGACACCCCCCATGAAGAGCAGATAGCCACTATCCTCCGGGCGCAACCATTGCAATTCATTGCTGAAAAAAATCAGTGAAATAGCGATGATCACCAGATGGGGATAAAACGACCACGACATCAATGTATGGGTAGTATTGCGCATATAGCGCGCGGTGATGTTCACCAATGAGAAGAAGAGCGCTGACAATAGCGCCGCCAGCGAAGCCTGCTCCAGCGGAATAATTCCCGGACGTAGGATCACCAGCACGCCTATAAAACCCACGACAATTCCCGCAATATGACGCCAGTTGAGATGATCTTTCAACAATAGAATTGCCAGCAGTGCTGAAAAAATGGGGGCAATAAAAGCAATGGCGTAGGCCTTGGCCAACGGCAGATGGCTAAAGCTATAAACAATCAGCGACAGCTGCACAAAGATCAGCACGCCCCGCAGCAGATGCAGTTTATAGCGTTTATCTTTAAGGGTATTTTTGATGCCGCCCAACCACGGCGACAACAATAGCAATACCAGCAAACCAAATAGCGAGTTATAAAACACCAGCGAATAAGTGGTGTAGTAACTGCTGAGATACTTGATGATGACATCGCCAAATGAAAGCAGGCTGAAACCAAACAGCGAAAGAAGAATGCCTTTGCGGCTATCGAGCATGGAGCCCCTCATGCTTAAAACACTGTCTCTTGATCCACAAACGCCATTTCACGACGCAACGCTGGCAGCAGCGTGTAATCCGCATAATCACAACCAGTCAATTGCGGATCAAGTTGCTCCTCTTTATTGCTCTGCAATGCGGTATGGCCATGACCTTCCAACAGATGCTGCAAGAGTGGTTCATAGCCTGGCTGCCACGCCTCAATCACTGCAAAGCGTTGCCGCAGTGCCTTGAGGATTGCCATGCCACTGTAATCGAGATCACCCCAGAAATGGAGCGCAGGTCCAGACCACTCTTCGCCAAACCACCACGTTTCAAATTCGACCTGACGAGAGCATCCACCCTGATAGTGAAAACTGACAC
The DNA here is from genome assembly GCA_043755075.1 of Tenderia sp. (SeqCode). Taxonomy (GTDB): domain Bacteria; phylum Pseudomonadota; class Gammaproteobacteria; order Tenderiales; family Tenderiaceae; genus JAKFXL01. Next base: position 11,237 of record JAYUTP010000160.1, on the reverse strand, counting down.
CCTCAGGATTGCGAATCCGCTGAGCGCTGCCACGAAAACCGGCGCAATAAACCAATGCCAAATTGCCAGATGTGACAGGCCGACCATTAATGGCGCTGCAATAACTGTCCTGATTTTCGATCAGCAACACACCTTCAATTTTTATTGGCAGATAGACATTGATAATAATCGGCCGTGCGCTAAGCTGTATATCGGGATAGAGCGCAGTAACTAAATCTTCCCTGCTATCAAGAAATTTTGACTGCCCCCAAAAACAACGCGCACTGAGTTGCGTTAACGCGAGCCCCAGTTGCTGATATTGAGCGACGGCCAAGAAGCCCTCGAGAATCGCTGTCTCTGAACATCCCTCAACAATGATGGGCCGTGCCAACAAGGACGAGACATCGCCAGGAAACTGGCTGGCGCGTTCTATCACCGCCGCTTGCCACTCGCGCTGCAGCGATGGTTGACGCGGCCGTTGCAACCATTGCCGCACCATCTCTTCCGCATCGACACTAAAAAGCAATCGTGCATCTTTATATTCAGGATCAAGCGGATTGCGTTTTGGCTTGGTGATGATAAGTAGGCAATTGGCCGTTTCTAGATGTTTAATCAAGGCCCAGCTTCTGTCCGCCTCTTCATCCTGCCTAAAAAGATGTGGGCAACACGCCGCCGTTAACTTCAACTCTGGAACCTGCTTCCACTCCCCTGCCGATTTTTTATCGAGCTTGTCGATAAACGTGTGCAACAGCCCTGCAATCTCGGGTTCATCTTCTAACCAACGCGGTTTTTCGACCACTATTTACACCATATCCATAAAGTCGAGTTCCGCCTGTTGATAGATCATGCGCCGATGGTTGGCCCATAACGTTTTTATTTTCTCTTCATTGCATTTCTTGCGATCAACAAAGACACGGGTCAGCAGCTGACCACGTGGCTTATCACTTGGGCACTTGGCAAAGATAAACTCATTACTAATAAGATCCATAAAGGGGCCACATTTACTGGTCGGCATAATAAACAGCAATTGCAAGCCAAGGCTATTGGTAAGGTAGTGAATCACTTCTCGTGAACGCGTCTCGTCCATTTTAGAAAACGCCTCATCCACTAGCACCATACGCAGATGACTGCTCCCCTCTGCAAATCTAAATGCCGAAGTAATCGCTGCTGAACGGATGATATAGGCTGGGGTTTCAAGCTGACCGCCAGAGCCAGTTCCGTATTCACTTAATGCAATCGGCGGTTTGCCTTCAACCTCTTTATAAATCTCATAAAGACGATAATTTCGATAATCCGCAATTCGCTCAAGATCGACAAATGCTTTAATTTCATCCTCTGCCAACAGCATTGCCATGAGCTGGTCACGTACTGTTTTTGATTTTTCAGTGAGTTCCGCATCAAATAAGCTGACATCATCACCAAGTGCGGGAAACTTCACTACCTCTTCAAAAAAGCGAGCGTAATCACGGTATTCCGGTATCCAGTCGCTGGCAAAACGAAAGGTCTCGCGGTCGGCGCCAAACTTGTGATGTTGCAACTCTTTATTGAGCAGGTCGATTTGACGCTTGCCATCGTTGATCGCCTGATGAATCGAATGGCAGAGATTGGTCACAAAAGCGTTATTGAAACTATCTTTCAGCACGATCAGCTGCTCATGCTTTTCCACCAGAATATTATTTTTGAGAATATTGTAGACACGATCAATATCGAGCTGCAATCCACAAATAGTTTTGAAGAGTGTGCTGTCGTAATTACCATTAAATCCAAAATAGACAATCGAATCACCGGGGCGACACTGCTGATTGTGCGTGTGCAACGCATCACCCATGCGCCGTTCACTGCTATGAAGCTGGCTCTCGATCTCCTTGCGCTGCTGAATAGAAAATTCGACATTCAATTCACGCGCCTCGTAGTCAGCATGATTGAGTCGTGTATCAACGTCAAAACCAGGCCATACCACCGCAATGGTACGTAGCGTATCTTCCCACTCATCTACCGCAGCGCGATTTTTTTCTTGTTTCTCACTCAGATCGTGGCAGCGTCTATCGGTCTCACTCAATTTTTCTGTGAGCTGCCCCATGGATAAAATCAGTTCGTGCTCACGATTACGCCACTTCTTCTCGTCATTACGCAACTGTGTGAGCCGCTCTTCAAGCGCCTCAAACTCGGTAAGATCGAGCTGCGTCAAAAGTGCTTCGAGGGTTTGCAATTCACGTCGTGTTGCCAGCAGCGTGGTAATCACATCGGCATAACGTAGCGGCACCAAACCATCTACCGCCTTAATCAATACAGCACCACGCTGCATCCGTTCGCTAGCACTGTTGCGTTTGACCTGAATATTGTCCAGCTCCTGCAATTTTGCCTTGAGCGCCCGTTCACGCGCAGCAATTCCAAATACCAACTCGCTGTCGGGCAGATCACAACGCCACATACTGTAATTGCCAGAAGCCATGCCATCAGCCGTCAAGCCACGACGAGTATGGCGCAACTGTTCAGCATCCCGTACACGCAACACACTGCCGTAACTGGCCATCACATAATGGCGCGCAACGGCGTGGCTAAACTCCAGCACATGCAGAACAGAACTGCTATCAACACTCATGCGCTCGGCATCTTGCCATGCCTTTTCACCTTGAATAATCCGCGCTTTGTTGTCGCGCCCCGGCATACGTCGCACGATGCTAATCGCCTCAGCCTCATGATCCGCTTCAACCAGAATAGAGAAACGCGCACCGCCTAGATAACCTTCAATGGCCGATTGCCACTGTGCATCTTTTACTTCGATGTGATCACAGAGTACGCGTGGGTCGGCCTGTGGGCAGTGACGTTTGATCTCAGCAATAGCACGTTCAACATATCCAGGATAACTGACCTGATGAGATTCGAGCCGTTCGATTTCACGGCGCTTACTGCGATACTGTTCGTCAAGGTCACTGTAGCTACGCTCACGACTGTGTGCCAATCGCGCCAGCTGATCACGCAATGTCACACCGCTCTGTAACTCAGCACTGTGCCAGTGGTCATGCCATTGATTATGAAGTTGTTGGATAGTGCGAGCCTGATCAAGATGCTGTTCCAGCGCCGCAAGATCGTTGGTCATATCACGCTGCAACATCGATTGAAAATTAATCTCACCGCGCTTTCCCTGCTCCAGCAACTGTTTGCAGAGTGATGCTGTTTTCAGGTCAGCGACTTGTGGCAGATCTTCGATCAAATCAGCGGCGAGCAGATCGCTTTTAATCTGACTGCTAAACTGAATATTTTTTTGTAATTCATTATCCTGTGTCAGTAGCAATTTGGCTTGCTCAACCAGCAACTGCTCCCCTTTACGTAGGCGCAACTCCAGCTCATCCTTTTGCTGCAACGCGGGCACGCCGATACGTTGCGCCTCCAGCGTTACCAGCTGATCATGCACCTGTTCGCTACGCTGTTTGCTAAGAGCTAGCTCCTCATCACTTTCCTTAAGAGTACGCCGCAACGCTTCTTGTAATTTTTTCGCGGTCAGGTATTCCTGTTGGCGCTGCTGATAAGCATACTGCGCCGAGGTATAGTCGAGGGTGTTGATGTCAATCCACTGCTCGATATAACGCTGACTCTGAAGTCGCGCCTGCTCGAGAATGGTGATGGAATTTTTAAGTTTGGCGGCATCACGCTCCATGGCGTGAATGGTCTTAAGTTGGCTGGAGATTGAGCGGATCGCTTCACCCAAATCCTTACGCTCCAAAATCTCTTCAGCAACAAACTTATTAATACTCTGCACCGGCTTATAGGCCATAAAGCGCGAGAAAGCACGCGCAGCTGCCATCGCCTCTTGTTCTGAGACTGCATCACGCAAACCCCGCAACGCTCCGTATAGACGGCGCAGGTAGGCGCGTTTGGTATCGTATTTTTCAACGGCGCGCTTACCAAATTCGGAAATTAGCAACGTCTGCAACTGATCGAGTGGCGTCACATATTTGCCAACTTTATCTTCACGCACAAATTGTTTTAGTGTTAGCTGCTCGCCAGGAAGAATAAAAAAATTCGCCTCTTCCTGGCGGGCAACAGTATTGCCTCCCGATTGATCGAGCCAGGCACGCACCGCGATAATGGCCGTGAAAGGATCAGCGGTCTCATCCTCGGTTGGGTGAAACAGTGCCACCAGATAACCATCTGTAGAGTCATTGGGCCGTGCATAACTACCATCATCACAACCCAGCACATAAGAGGCGAGTGTGCGGACACGCTTGCCTCCACGACCACGTTGGGTTGTCTCATCCTGGCCGGGATTGTACTGAAACAGATTTTCGTGCGCGGCAGTCATAATGGTCTGGATTGCATCGGCGGCAGTGGTCTTGCCTGAGCCGTTACCGCCAGAGAATAGATTCACCGGCCCCATGTCAAATTCGAGATTGGGAATGTTGCCCCAGTTGACGAAGATAAAACGCTTAAGAAACATCCTCGTCCACCTCGCTGCTCTCTTCACTTGCAACCACGCCACCCTGCTCTAACGCCAATAGCGCTTCATCATCCACAAAACTAACAATCATGGGATGGATTCTGAGCCACCCTTCGCCGCTCTCTAATGACTCATCCTGATTGTATTGCACAAGACGCAACTGGCGTAGGCGCTGAAAAATACGACGGCGTTCCATTATTTTATCCGGCAATGTGCGGCCCAACAGGTTCTTCAGCGCAATGCTGATTGACTCCATCGATTCAGCAACGTAGCCATATTCATCAACATTACCTTCACGCAGTGCCTTGTCATATTGACTGCGCAGCACCAAAATCAGCGCCACCTCATTTTGGGTAAGACGCGCACGCAGACTACCACTGAAGGCATTATCCCCCGCCTCGCCCATACCGGGGATACGGCTGCCAGGCGGATAGAGACGAATATATTCAAAGCGACGATCGTGATGAATACGAATGCCCAGCAAACTGAGATACTCATCCACCCATTCGGCACTACGCAAATAGCGATCATACAGCAGCTGTTCGGTCTGACTCTCCTGACGGCTGAGCACACCATAGTTCATCAGACGAATGAGCAGCTCCTGAAACTCTTCGAGACTGATGTTTTCACGCGCCAATTTGTCGCGCAGCGCTTCACTCAACATAGCTATCCTGCTCTTGTTCTTTAAGTTCGATGACAAACTCGTCGCACGTCTCAAAATAGTCGGTACCAACCAACTGTCCAGTCGCCTCAATTTGAAACCGGTATTCACTGGAGTTGCCGGCAGCCCCCAGTTCAATCACATGTGCACTCATCAACAGCTCTTTAGCATTATGGACTGGCAGATTCTGGCTACGCAGACGATGGCCTCCACTCAATGCCGCCACCACATACTCACGCTGCTCTTGGCTATTCACAGCAAAGGCACTCTCTACCGCCTGATGCAAAAAAAGATGTTTACGCGATTCTTGGCTCACTTCGCTATAAGTTTCAACGGCGGTATTTACCACACGCCGCACTCTGCCCGTGTGTATACGCAACGCACCAGGATCAACCATCGCAATATTCAGTGATGACAATACTTCCCCGGCGGCTTTAAGCCGTTGCGTCTGCTCTTCTGCGGACAGTTCACAGAGCTGCTGACAGATCTCCAGCAGCCTGTTTTGATGACCGGCAGTCGTGTAACTGAGCTGACGAATGATGATGTCCGCACGACGAGTGAAGCTGTTCAGTGCGTGGCGCAGTGCTGGCAACATTGTCTCAGCAGCGCTGTGCATACGCCCCTCAATACCATCAAGCACAATAAGATAGAGCGAGCGCTTAGGATCACCAACCAGCTCCGGTGCTACCTTACGTAATTCACGCTCAGCATCAGCCTTGAATTCCTTGTGTTTACGGCGAGCGCTGTTGATGAGCGTCTGAATTTCGTCACGATATTTTTCGACGCTGTCAGCGGAGAGGCGTACCGCCAGATCAGGCATAAAACGTTTTTCCATGAAGTCGAAAAACTCATCGCTGGCGCGCTGCACTATCTGCTGCGCCGCAACCTCTTGCACCAGCTGCCGCTTACGCTCATCAAGTTCGGCGATCACATCACTAAAATCACTGATGATACGCTCAGAGTATTCAAAGGCATCGAGTAGATCGTAGACCTCGCCCTTATCAAGAAACGATTGCAAAGCGTTGCGGGTATTGCGGGTATTACGATGACGGGTACGAAAACGACCACCAAAGGTCTCTACCATCGGCTGGGTAAAGAGGCGTCCCACACGAGTGAAGGCATAAGTACTCTGCTGTGTCGCTTCATCGAACAACTTCTCAATCCAACCAAACTCAAGCAGTTGGTTGAGTATCCAGCCCGCCTGTTCTCGTTCGCCACGTACTGGGGCACTGAATTCGTTGCCACTATCCTCATCCAGCAGCGGAGCACGTACCAGCGCTTCCTGAAAAATCTCAACCAGCTGTTCACGATTTAAAGTACGGCGATAATCGGCCACAGAACTATAGAGACATGCGTACAGCTCTCGCAAACACTCCACGATCTGTTCGCGGTATTTGCTGTTGAGGGGACGGAAGAAGTGCTTTCGGTCGTCGCTAAAAAACATCAAGCAATTTTAGCCGGATTCATAAGACACAGGTGTGATTTTATTCGGCCCCATACCCAAAAAAACCGGGCCTTACGGCCCGGCTCCATCTGCATCTTGCAAGGATCAGTGCTTACGCTTCAAACGACGCCCTCAGCTTTTTGATGGCGTTGTTCTCCAGCTGCCGTACCCGTTCAGCGGAGACGCCGTACTTGTCGGCCAACTGGTGCAACGTCGCCTTCTCCTCCGCCAGCCAACGGCTGTGGAGGATATCGAGGCTGCGCTCGTCGAGCTTGGCCAGCGCATTTTTTAGCTGCGTTTCGCTCTGCTCCTGCCACTGCTGCTCTTCGAGGATCATGGCGGGATCCGGGCGCTGATCGGTGAGATAACCGGCCGGGGCGCTGTAAGAGTCATCATCAGCCTCGCCCACATAGGGATCAAATGAGGCGTCGTGTGCATTCAGACGCTTCTCCATCTCCATCACGTTTTCGGTAGTCACACCAAGATCGTTGGCGACGGTCTGAATCTCTTCCTGAGTCATCCAACCCAGCCGGGAGCGTGCCTTACGCAGATTAAAAAAGAGTTTGCGCTGCGCCTTGGTGGTAGCAATTTTGACGACCCGCCAGTTGCGCAAGATGTATTCATGCATCTCGGCCTTGATCCAGTGCACGGCAAACGAGGCCAGACGCACATTCATGGTGGGATCAAAGCGTTTAACAGCCTTCATCAGTCCAATACTGCCTTCCTGAATCAGGTCGGCTTCAGGCAGACCGTAGCCGCGATAACCACGGGCGATATAGGCAACAAAACGGAGATGCGAGAGAACTAACCGACGGGCCGCGTCCAGATCATTGTCGCGCTGCAAACGAGTGGCCAAATCCTGCTCTTCCTCGACGCTCAGCACCGGTATGCGGGAGACCGCAGACTGATAAGCCTCAAGGCTGCCCGTAGGTAGGACGAGTTCCAATTCCATGCCTCTGCTCATATTTAGCTATACCCTTCTCTATTCTAGAAAGTGTGTTTAGGTGTAGACGTTAGCGTATTTTATCTCAAGCCCAGCGCCGTTATTAACGGCAGCGCCTAGGGTCTTTCAAGTCCAAGGGCTATTCTAGCACTCGATTTCTAAGAGTGCTAACCAGGGCAAAAGTTCCGCGTTGATCCATCGAAAAACAAGCGGTTAACTCGGCTCTATCGCCCTGATGCGCCGCCCCGCCACCAGCCAGGCACCCACCAACCCCAGCAGCGGCCCTATCAGCAATAGCAGCAAGGTGGTCTCCAATCCCGCCAAGCCAAGGCTGAAATCACTATTATAAAGAGTAGCGAGCTGCTGCACGGGGCCGTCCAGTAACAACAACAGGACGCTAACCAAGATCCACGCCAGCAATCCACCGAAGAGACCGTACCAAACGCCGTTGTAGAGAAAGGGGCGACGGACAAAGGCGTTGCTGCCACCGATCAGCTTGATCACTTCGATCTCGTCGCGGCGACTTTGGATGGTCATGCGGATGGTATTGCCAATGACAAACAATACTGCCAGCGCCAGTAGGCCGCCGAAGATCATCACGGCGCGGTTAGCCAGATCGATCAGGGCATGGAGCCGCTGCACCCACTCCAGATCGAGCTGCGCCAACTCCACCTCAGGACGAGCGCGCAGCCGACTCAGCAGCACCTCGGTATCGAGGGTGGTGCTTTGATCGAGTCTGGGGTAGACCACCAGCACGGCGGGCAACGGGTTTTTATCGAGCATCGCCACCACCTCGCCGAGACCAGAGGTCTCACGGAATTGCTCCAGCGCCTGCTCGCGACTGATGTATTTGACGTTACTAACCTCAGGCCAGCGTTTCAACTCCGTCTGGAGCGAGCGCGCCCCATTTTCAGCGACTCGATCACGCAGGAACAGCGAGATTTGCGCCGACTCCTGCCACGCCTCGCCAAGTGTTTGCACTTTGCTAAGGAAGACATGCAGCATCGCTGGCAGCGCCAGAGCGATGCCAATCACCATCGCCGCCATAAAGGTCGAGAGGGGAGCTCGTCCGAGTTGACTGAGGCTATTAGTAAGCACATGAAAATGGATGGCAAAGTAGTTGCGCAACCGCGCCTTGAGACTAGCTTTATCACGGCGGGCACCCACTGGACTACGTTCTCCGGCAACTTTCATCGCTGCACCCCGCCCTGATCGGCAATCAGATGACCCTGGCGCAGCGCCAAAATCCGTTTTTTCAAGCTACTGATCAGATCTAGATCATGGGAGGCGATCAACACCGTTACCCCCACCTGCTGGAACTGCTCAAAGAGCTTCATCACCTCTTGCGACAGCGCCGGATCAAGGTTGCCTGTGGGCTCGTCGGCGATCAGCACCTTGGGGCGGTTGACCACGGCGCGAGCGATGCCCACGCGCTGGCGCTCGCCGCCGGAGAGGGCGATAGGCGACTCATGTTCACGCGCCAGCAGCCCAACCTTGTCGAGTGCCGCCCGCACCCGTCGCCCAATCTCACGCGGATGGTGATCACCGGAGAGCAGCAACGGCAGCGCCACATTGTCAAAGACGTTGCGATCATTAAGCAGTTTGCTGTCCTGAAAGATGATGCCAATGTCACGGCGCAGCGCCGGGATGTGACGCCGCTTGACTCGACTCAGATCCTTGTCATCAATAACGAGCTGGCCACTACTGGGGCGTTCGAGCAACGGAATCATCTTCAGCACCGTGCTCTTACCGGCACCGGAGTGGCCGGTGAGAAAAACCATCTCGCCTCGCTCAACCTGAAACGAGACGTCGGTAAGCGCCTCATAGCCGTTGGCGTAGCGCTTATTCACGTTACTAAAGTGGATCATAAAGGGCGTTCACTACTCTAAAAATATTGCTCGGAAATTATTGCTCGGGCCTGGGCCTGGCCAACAAGGCATCAACAAACTCTGCGGAATTAAAGTCACGCAGGTCATCGATCCCCTCACCAACACCGATGTAGCGGATCGGCAGGCCAAGCTTTTTGGCGATAGCAAAGATCACGCCGCCCTTGGCAGTGCCGTCGAGTTTAGTCAACACCAGACCGGTGACGCCCACTGCTTTATGGAACTGCTCTGCCTGGATTACGGCGTTTTGGCCGATGCCGCCATCGAGCACCAGCAACACCTCGTGCGGGGTATCGGGATCGATTTTGCCCATCACCCGTTTGATTTTTTTCAGCTCTTCCATCAAGTTGGACTGAGTGTGAAGGCGACCGGCAGTGTCAGCAATCAGTACGCCGATGCCACGAGCCTTGGCGGCCTGCACCGCATCAAACATCACGGCGGCGGGATCGGCGGCGCGTGACTGGGCAACAACCTGCACACCATTGCGCTCGCCCCAGACCTGCAACTGCTCAACGGCGGCAGCACGGAAGGTATCACCTGCCGCCAACATCACCGATTTGCCATCCGCTTGAAACCGTTTGGCAAGTTTACCAATGGTAGTGGTCTTGCCCGCGCCATTGATGCCGACCATCAGGATCACATAAGGGCTCTGCTCTGCTCGCATTACTAGTGGTTTTGTCACTGGTTTGAGGATTTGGAGCATATTTTCGCGCAGCGCTGCGAAGAGCGCGTCAACATCAGCCAGCTGGTTGCGCTTCATCCGGCCAGTGAGATCGGCAATGATCTCCAAAGTCGCCTCAACCCCAACATCGGCGGTAAGCAGCTGCGTCTCCAGCGCATCAAGCACCTCTGCATCGATCGCCTTTTTACCCAGCACCAATGCGGTAACACCTTCGGTGAGGTTAACGCTGGTGCGGCTAAGACGCTCCTTCAGTCGACCGAAAAAACCACGTTTCTCCGCAGGCTCTTCCGCCAACGCTTGGGCTGGTATTGGTACTGGTTGGACGGGAGCCTCAACCAGCTCCTTATTTTTCTGTGCCTCGTCAACGGCTTTTTTCTTCAGGAAACCGAACATAATCGTGTGGTCACTATGTAATTATAAAATATTGAATTTTTGCGCCATTATCCGGTCGAATCCATGTTCAAGCCAGAGTCGAACATGAGACCGTAATCGGGTAGGCTATGCTACCACATTCAGGCACCCATCCTTAGCCAGGGAATCATCAATGAAGAAGAGAATCACCCTCGTCGCCCTTTTCAGCGCTCCGCTAATATTAATAGTGCAGCTAATAGCGCAGCCCGCCATCGCCAGCGAGGTCAGGGAGTACCAGCTCGACAACGGCATGAAAATCTTTGTCAAAGAGGATCACCGCGCCCCAGTGGTCGCCTCCATGGTCTGGTACAAGGTTGGCAGCAGTTACGAGCAGAACGGCACCACCGGCATCTCTCACGTGCTTGAGCACATGATGTTCAAGGGTACCGACAAATACGCCCCCGGCGAATTCTCGCGCATCATCGCCGCCAACGGCGGCCAGGAAAACGCCTTCACCGGCCGCGACTACACCGCTTATTTCCAGCGCCTGCACAAAGACCGCCTGCCCATCAGCATGGAGCTGGAAGCCGACCGGATGCGCAACATGAAAGTGCTGGACGAGGAGTTCGCCAAGGAGGTGCAGGTAGTCATGGAGGAGCGCCGCATGCGCACCGAGGATGATCCAGAGGCGCTGACCAGCGAGGCCTTCAATGCCGCCGCCCATGTCAACAGCGCTTACCGCTGGCCCATTATCGGCTGGATGAGCGACCTGGAGAACATGACCGCCGCCGACATCCGCGCTTGGTACAAAATCTGGTACGCCCCCAACAACGCCTCGCTGGTGGTGGTGGGA
>JAYUTP010000159.1:0-5613 GCA_043755075.1 Tenderia sp. (SeqCode) | reverse complement strand
TCTTCATAAATGGCGTCGAACGGTTGTTTTGGCAGTTGCAGCTCCGCCTGCCAGTGCGGCGTTTGCAACAGATCAAAAAGCGTCAGTGTGGTGGTGGCCTTGAGCGGGAGCACCAGTTTATGTTGCAGTGTGGTCTGGTGCAGATCGCCCTTGAGTTGGCCGCCGCCGTTAAGGGTGGGTTGCCCCGCTAGTTGCAGCTGCCACTGTAGTTCGATGTTGTGCCGGTAGTTGCCATAGGGCTGAAGTGTTCCCTTGAGCGAGAGCTGCGCAATATCGCTGCTGATATCCAGATACTGCACCGTCACGCCGCTGCGATTGGCCGTAGCGCGCAGACTGGCGTTGTTGATGTGAATGGGCGACTGCCCTGTCGTTACAATCTCCAGATTGTTGATCTGCAAATCATCGATCTGCAGGGTGATGGGGAGGTCGATCTCGGGCAGTTGCAATGGCGTGTCATCGCCAGGTGGTAGCTCAATGCGCAGATGTTGCAGGTAGAGCATCTCAACGCGCAGCTCCTTTTGCCACAGCGCCGCAGCGCGCCAATTAAGCAGCCCCTCGTCGAGGTTGAGCGTGATTTTGTTATCGTGATAGCGCAGTGTCTTGATGCGTACGCCACTGAGAAAATTGCCTTCGATGGACTCAATTTGCAGTTTGTTCGGCAGTATCAGTTTTGTCAGCAGCCACTGTAAGCCGTTACCACTGCCCAGCACCCAGCCGCCGAAGAGTGTCAGCAGCAGCGCCAGTAGCGCAATGATAGCGACCAGCATGCGCTTCATAGACATCATAGATCAGGGCCGATGTTGATATGCAGCCGCCACGGCTTGCCCGGCTCCGAGATCGCCCGGGCGACATCAAAACGTAGCGGCCCGACCGGCGTCTGCCAGCGGACGCCAGCACCAGTGCCTTGTTTTATCGAGGTTTTGAAGTCATTCATGGCGTTGCCAGCGTCGAAAAAGAGCGCCCAACTCCAGTCGGAGTTGATACTCCGTTCATACTCGGTGCTGCCAGTGAGCAGATATTTGCCGCCGATGACATTGCCCAGCTTATCGGTGGGGCCAAGTGATTGATAGCGATAGCCGCGTACACTCTGCGAACCACCGGTATAAAAACGTAACGAGGCGGGCAGTCGCTTGAACTCATCAGCATTAGTACCGCCAATCGTGCCGCGCGTGATCAAACGCTGCTTTTCACTGAGTGAGGTGATCCCCTTAAGATGCACCTGCCCCTGGAGGAAGTTGATGTCGGAGAGCGCCCGTTTGGCGCCGCCACGCGCCTCGGCACTGAGTTTCATCCCTTGATCCACCAGCAGATAGTCGCTACTCACCAGACGGCTGACACTGATACCCGGCATCAGCAGTTTGGTGCGGCGCTTGATATCGGCGATCAGGTAACTTTCGTTGTGGTAGTTGAGCGAGACCGTCTCTTGCCATGGTCCCTGCACCTGCAACAGACTGGCACCGAGCGTGGCGATGCTGCTCTGGCTGCTGTCGAGCCGGGTAGTGACTAAGCCGCCGCTGAAGATTAACTGTTCTTTGCGCGGATCACGAATCGGAATGCGATAACGGCCGCTGATGCTGTTACCGATCGCCGACGCCTTGTACTCGGCATCAAAGCGGTGCCCTTCGCGATTGATAAGTGGTACCTCCCAACCGAGCTTGCCACGTGGGCCGGTGTCAGTGCCGTAGCCAAGCGCCAGGGTGTAACGCTGGCGTAGGCGCGGAGCCAGATTGACCACTACTGGCACCGTACCATTAGCACGATTGGGCGGCTGTGGTTGCAAGTCCACCATGGTGAAGTAGTCACTGCTCATCAACCCTTGTTGCAGCGCCAGCAGCTTGTCGATGCTGTAAGGATCGCCCTCGTCATAGGGGACAAACCGCAGCAGAAAATCATCATCCAGCGCGTCCTGATACAGCTGGGTAGCGCCAAAGTGGTAACGTCGGCCGCTGCTGAAGTGAAGCGTGATCTGCGCTGTGTACTGCTCCAAATTAATGGCGATGCGGGCCGTGGTGAATTCGGCATCAAAATAACCGCGTTCACTGGCCAGTTTCAGCAGGTCACGTTTGGCCTGCTCGTAACGGACTTGATCAAGGATGTCGCCCTGGTGCAATGGAAAGTCGCTCCAGAAAGTTTTAAACTCAGAATCGCTGGCCGCATCGCCTCCAATGTGCCATTCCAACGCCGCAATGTGCAGCGGCTCGCCCCGCTCAATGTGATAGGTTGCGCGCCACTCTTCCGCCCCATTTTGCACCAGACTCTTCTTGATCCTGGGGCGATAGTAGCCGTAAGGTTGCAGCGCATCGCGAATCTCCTGATCGGCCTTGTCATGCAGACGGTAGATGCGTCCCTCCGTCAGCAGCGGATGTTCGCGCTGCTGCTCAAGGCTCAGCCACAACTCCACATTGGCCAGCAGTTTACCACTCACCCCCTCGACTTTTACCGTCACCGTTGGCGCAGCTAGCAGCACAGCACTGTAAAACAGGCTGAAGGCAAGCAAGAGAATTCGCGGAAGTGATTGTTTCATTATTGGCAGGTGGCTAAACAAGCGTTAATTTTAACTTAATACACCACGGCTTGATGGCTTCTTTTCTAGCGCAGCGCTACCCCCCGCGCCCTCCTGCCCAGCGTGCCCGCCCCCCCGCTCCGTCTTGATGTGCGCCAGCAGCGTCGCCGCCGAATTATGATCATTGATCAGCGCCACCTTCACCCGCCGCTCGATCAGGTCGGCAAAGGCAGTTTGTGCTTTTGCAGAATGCCCGTTTCGGTGTTCCTCAAGCTCCACTTTAATGAAGGGCAGCAGCACCAGATTGGTGACATAGTTGGAGTCGTTGATGCCGTCGTCGCGCAGCACGTCGCAGAGGTGCCATAGTTTTTTGACGGTGTCGGTGTTGGTCATTAAACTCTCAATTCGTTTTTGGATAGGTATAGAAAATGGCGTTTTCTATACATGTAGGTGAGGACATGTATAGAAATTTGGTTTCTCTTTATTCAGTTATCGATTATCCAGACAGCGTTCGCGATTCTGAGTTTGAGTGATTCGGGGTAGTCATCATCACAGATAAGTGAGTGAACGATCTCGGCCAATAGCTCCTTGCTGATTTTGTTCTCCGCCAGCCAGACCACCATGTTCTCCATCGCTCTTACAAATTGGGTGACTGCAAAGTCGTAACCATTGAGTTCGAGAAAATAGGCCCCCAAGGCGAGGCTGGAGCGTTTGTTGCCGTCGGTAAAGGCGTGAATTTTGTTGATGGCAAAGATGATGTGCACCAGCTTCTCTTCAAACGATGGGTAGTAATCATCGTTCTGGATATGGGTCAGTACGCTCTCCAGTTGGCCGAGGTCTTTGATGCCATGCAGGCCACCAGAGTGGTCGATGATCCAGTCGTGCTCGCGTACCGCATGGGTGACATCAAAGTAGAATATTTTCTCGGCCACCTTAGCGATCCTTCAGTCGCTTGAAGACTTCCAGCGTTTCAGGATCGGCCAGGCGCTCTTCGAGGGATCGGCTGGTCTCGCCGAGGAAGCGCTCAAAGTCGGCCTCGGGGACGTGCTGGATATAGCTTTCCAGTTTTTCATGGAGGGCATCGCGGAAACAGAGGTCACGGCTGGCCATGCGGGTGCGGGCATCTTCAATAATCGGTTTGAGGAATGGGTTTTTCTCTGCCTCGTCGATGAGTGCGTCCAGCTCTTTGGGCTTGAGTTTGCGTTCCAGTTGTTCTGATTTCTGTTTTAGTTGCTCAGCTAGTCCGCTTTCGAAGACGGCGACTGCCCTTAGTACTTCGGCATATAGGGTCTCGCGTAAATTATCCTTCTCTGCCAAGTTAAGGATCTTTCTATATTCATGGGCATTCTCTTTAAATATGGCTTGGTAAACTTTGTTGGTATAAACACCATATTTGAAGTTGCCCATGTCGAGGTAGTTATTCAGGGCTGCAGCGAAGGCCTGCCGATAGCTAAATTCCTGATAGGCCGCAGGCAGATAGTCCTGGTCACGTTGATTGATATATTTGGTGCGCCCACCAGCACGTTCTGCCATGACATCAATGACGATATCGAGAATGCGACTGCGAATGATGCGGGCGCGTTCGCTTTCGGTCAGCAGCATGGCAAGATTTAGTACTGCTCGAAAGTTGAAGACGCCGAGTGCAGAGGTTTTGTTACCGTAACTGATTACGGAGACATCCGGTAACCCTTTGAACTCTCTTAAGTATTTTCCCTTCAGGACGCGGTATCCATTGGCGCGTAACTCACTGTCATGCTGCGCCAGATACTTTTCAATAGTGCTGTCGCTGATGCCAAATATCTCTATAACTTGTTGTTTTGTAAAGAGAGTGTCGCCGATGTATTGAATGCCGCCCAAGGCTAGGTTCTGCTCCACTTTATCCACGGCATAGCGGTTATTAAGGATGTTTTGGCGATCACGCTGGGAGCTGGTTAGGTCGGTGGCAGGCATTGCAAATTTACCTTTTATTTTAAAGCCCAAAATAGCGGTGGCTATTTTAGCGCGTTAACAGCTCTTGAAGGGGGTGTCCGCTGTCCGTAGACACTGGACAACAGAGATCACCAGGGTTGTCATTGTCAATGTTCACACCATGCTCTCCCCAACCCTTGTGCCAGCTCCACCATCACCTCGTCCAGATGTTGCCTCACCCATCTGTCCAACTACCTGATGCCTCCATCATTGGCAAAGGCGTGGGCGCTAATTCGGTCTCTGGTCATCACTCGCCACAATCTGCACCGACAACGGCGCGGTGCCGATGGAGAGCGAACGTTGCGGGAAGGGGATCTCGATATCGTTGGCGTCAAAGGCCTCTTTGATCTCGATCTGGATCGAGTTTTTTAGATCAAGAAAATTTTCGCGCTTGGCCCAGACTGAAAATTGCAGATCAAGCGACGATTCGCCAAAGCCGCTGAAGATGAAGAGTGGTTTCGGCTCTTCCAGGCAGAGCGGGTTGGCTTCAGCAACGTTGTCCAGCACCTGGCGGACTTTTTTGATGTCCTCTTTATAAGCGACGCCGAGCATCAGATCCAAGCGGCGGATCGGGAAGCGCGTCAGATTGGTCACTTCCGATTTGATCAGCGTCTCGTTGGGGATGCGCACATAGAGGTTGTCGAAGGTGCGCAGCTTGACCGAGAGCAGATCGATGGAGAGTACCTCGCCAGCGGTAGTGCCAATGCGAATCACATCACCCACGGTGAAAGGGCGCTCGGTGATCAGGAACAGACCGCTGATGACGTTGGAGGCGGAGGTCTGTGAGGCAAAACCGATGGCGACCGAGAGTATGCCCGCCGCCCCCAGCAGCACGCTGAGGTTGAAGCCAAGCTGATGCAGGGCGCTGATCAAGAACAACACTAGGATCAGGTAGTAACTGCCGCGCCGCACCATCATGCCTTTGTGGGTGTCGAGGTGATTTTTGGTGGCGCGTGTCAAACCAGTGCTGACCAATTTAGCAATGATGAAACCAGCCGTCACTAAAATAATGGCGTGCACCACTTCGGATGACATTGGGCTGCTGATGAAGTTTTGAATTTTTTCCAGCATGGTCTCCATCCTTTATTCGAACAGTACGCTAAAGGCGCGAATCGCCAAGTTGCCCTTCTGCAATGGGCTAC
>JAYUTP010000158.1:0-14512 GCA_043755075.1 Tenderia sp. (SeqCode) | reverse complement strand
GTGCCGCCACGCTCAGAAAACACCATTGTGGTTTGAGGATTCACGACGCCTTCAGGGGCTTTGATTATCGCAAGTATTATAGAAAACATAATGTATATTCTACGAAATTGGAGGGCGGTGAAAACTTGACATCTAAGACCATTCTAAGTAGTTCCGGTTAAGGGGAATATAATTATAGAAACAGGTGAAAATCAAGCCCATACAGCCCCTTAAGTCGTCCAATTGCATTATCATATATATAGCCACCGGAGATGGCAGTTTATGATTTTACAGAAAGTATCTTTGATTTTTCATAAAAACCAAAAGATGTAAACCCATTATCATAGTAATTTTGCAATAAGTACAACAACATATCGATGACGAACAAGCCCTTTCTAAGGGGCTAATTGCTGACCATATCCTACACTATTTAAATTGCAATGGGATCCTTTAGGGGGATATGCCTGCCTACCAGAAAGAATCATTAAATGGCATTTATGACTCTCTCAAAAAGACCTTCGCCAAATGATGGAAGTCCGCTTGTTTTGGTAGATAGACGCCCGCCTTCTAGATATCCCGTCGCCTATCATTTTGAGTATCTTTCTCTGCCGCCTGACGGGCCTCATCCAGGCACTGTCGTTCGTGTCGGGCCGCCTCGACCATCACTGGAGTCTCCAACGAGATGCGGCCTATCGCGCCGCTGCGATAATCATGCAGTAACACTTCAGCAGCCTTGTGCAGATCGACCTCGCCACCGGCGCGCAAACCGCCGCGCTTGCTGCCGATGACTTGCAGCAGCTCCAGCTCGCTTTTGGGCAGCTCCTTCAACTTGTAGCGCGCCATCAACGCATCGGGGTAAGTCGGCAAGAGATAGGTTGCTGCAAATAACGCGACATCAACAAATTCCATGGCGGTGTTGCGGATGGCACCGCTAATAGCCAGACGATACCCACTGCTGGGGTCCTCCATGCGCGGCCAGAGGATGCCTGGGGTGTCGGAGAGGTGCATCTCGTCGGTGAGTTTGATGCGTTGCTGGTTTTTGGTGACGGCGGGTTCATTACCGACCTTGGCCAATACCTTGCCCGCTAGGGCGTTCATCAGCGTTGATTTGCCAACATTGGGGATGCCTAGAATCATGATGCGGGTCGGCTTGAGGATAGTGTTGCGATCTGGCACCAGCCTGCGGACCAGGTCGAGCAGCCGTCGTGCCTGCCCCTTCTGCTCCGCCACCATGGCAATCGCTTTAACCCCTGATCCCTGCTCAAGATAGTCGAGCCAGAGCTGGGTCACTGTGGGATCGGCCAGATCACTCTTATTAAGTACTTTGATGCAGGGACGCTGCTCGCGTAACTCCTCTACCACCGGGTTTTCGCTGCTATAAGGGATGCGGGCGTCCATCACCTCGATCACAATATCGATCTGCGGCATCACCTTTTTGATATCTTTACAGGCCTTGTGCATGTGCCCTGGGTACCACTGTACTGCCATTATCGCTCTCATCAGTTGTGCTATTTAAGACCCGGCATTGTAAAGGGATGGTGCTGGGATAGACAGTTATTAACCTCTCTCTACCCCACTCCTTATACGAAATAGCAATAACAAAAGATAAAAATATAATTACTTAAGACTAAGAATTCCATTATTCTACGTCGGGTTCGTTTGGCACTTACAATTTAGGCTCAAGGAGGTTTTCATCGTGGAATGGCAGGGCTGGTTTTCATTAACGCTTACACTCTTGGTATTAGTCACGTTGGCCTTTACCCGGATCGGCTCGCATCTGGTGCTGATGGGGGCGCTGACTATCCTCAGCATTAGTGGTGTAATCACGGCGCAAGAGGCATTGGTGGGGTTCAGTAATGAAGGCTTGATTACCGTGGCGGCGATGTTTGTAGTGGCGGCAGGGATTCACGCCTCCGGCGGGGTTGACCTGCTGGTGCATCACTTCATGGGGCACCCCAAAACCATTCGTCAGGCCCAGTAGCGCATCTGCATCCCGGTTACGATGATAAGCGCCTTTCTGAACAATACACCGCTGGTCGCCACCATGATCCCAGCGGTCCGCTCGCTGGCAAAGAAGATCGATATCGCCCCGTCCAAGTTGATGATCCCGCTCAGCTACGCAGCCATCCTCGGTGGCACCGTGACACTTATCGGCACCAGCACCAATCTGGTGGTCAATGGCCAGTATCAGGCGCTTACCGGCAACCCGGGCTTTTCACTCTTTGCCATCACTCCCATTGGACTGCCAGTAGCACTGGTCGGTATCATTTTCATGTTGTGGTGGTTCCCCCGCGCCCTGCCCAACTACCGCAATGACCCGCTGCTCGACAAAATGCGCGAATTCACCCTAGAGGTGGCGGTCGCCACTGATGGGCCGCTGGTGGGCAAGAGTGTGCAACAGGCCGGACTGCGTAATCTGAAACGAGTCTATCTAGTGGAGATTGAACGCGAGGGGCATATCGTCACCGCCGTAACACCCGACGAGATACTCAAAGGTGGCGACCGGCTGGTATTTGCCGGAGATACGGAAGCGATCTCCGATCTGCTGCGCATCAATGGCTTAGTGCCATCGACACATGAAGGTGAGCCGCTATTGAGCGGTCATCAGAACGAACGGTGCTTGGTGGAGGCGGCAATATCCCCCCACTCCGATTGCATTGGCGAGACCATCCGCGAATCGAATTTCCGTGCCCGCTACGGCGCCGTAATTCTGGCCGTGGCCCGCAATGGTGAACGCGTAGTCGGCAACCTCGGCAGCATCCAACTTCAGGCGGGCGATACGCTACTATTGGAGGCGCGCCCGGCCTTTATCACTCGGCAACGCTACAACAAAGACTTTCTGCTGATCAACGATCTGGATAGCGCGCCACCCCGCCATCAGCGTGCCTACGCCGCCTGGGCCATCCTGTTTAGCATTATCGCCGTCGCCGGCTTTGGGGTGACCAGCATGTTTAATGCGGCGCTGGTTGGGGCAGCGGCCATGATCATCAGCGGCTGCTGCTCCGCCAGCCAGGCGCAGAAGAGCCTCGATATAGGTGTTTTGATCACCATCGCCGCTTCATTTGCACTGGGTGCTGCACTCAAGAGTACCGGCGTCACTGCCGCGATCGCCGAGCAGGTGATCAGCCTCAGCGGTGGCGAGGCCCTGCTTATATTAACACTGACTTATATCACCATCTCGATGCTCACCGAGATCATCTCCAACAACGCCGCTGCGGTGCTGATGCTGCCAATCGTGCTCGACATGACCCAGTCAGCGCATCTCAATCCTGAGCCCTTCATCTTCGCCATCATGATGGCCGCTTCTGCTAGCTTTGCCACGCCGATTGGTTATCAGACCAACCTCATGGTGCAGGGGCCAGGGGATTATCGTTTCAAAGACTTTCTCAAGGTGGGTATTCCAATGAATATTATTGTCGGCATCACCACCATCATCGTCATCTACCTGAGTTATCCACTGAATGCGTAATGCCCAGCGCCTCCTCTTGCCAAGGGGGGGGAAATCACCCCGCAATAAACTCCAAGGTATTGCCATCCGGGTCACGACAAAAGAGCGCCTGCCGCCCGGAACGGCTCAGCGTATAAATCACGCCCGCCGCATCCAGCCGCTGCACCAGATCATTAAAACCAGAGACCGCCAACGCGGTGTGGCGATCACGCCCGCCATGGGCAGGCCGCCCCGTTACCGGGTCAACATTTTCCACCGCCAGCAAATGGATCTGCTGCCCCCCCACCTGCAACCAGGCGCCGGGATAACCGAGGTCGGGACGGTCATCGCACAACGGTAAAGCAAGCACATCGCAATAAAAAACCAGTGCCTTTTCAATATCCGCCACCACCACGCTGACGTGAAGGATTGTATGGATTTTCAGCATTTCACTCATCCTGTTATCGCAATTCACTGATTGACAGTGTACTACGCGCCTTATGGACTTCTGAGATTGGCTACCCCTCGTTTAACGAGGCGAAGCAAGGGATCAATAATTACATATTGGAGTACTACAGCCCATTTCGGCCACATGCTCACAACGGCAGATTGGTACTAGATATGGCGAAAAAAGGATTGAAAAACTCAAAAGACTGTGGCAAAAAAATTTGACCACTATAGAATCTAGGTTGATGCCTGTAAAACAGACAGGCTGCCTGCAACACACCAGGCAGCCTGTTACAAATATCTAACTATTTAAAACGGCGTGGAAGAACTCTCACTTCGGCCCGCTTCAATAAATGGCCATCAAACTCACCATGCTCAATTTTACTGCTGTTGTGCGCGCTTTTATGCTGCAAGTGCATGGTAATAATCGCACCAATCACGCCACCCATACAAAATGCCACTACCACTACTTCTATAAGCATACCCATCATGATTGCTCTCCTTTGCTATCTAGCAAATTTAGAAAGATGTACCTCCTTTCAAGATGAGTAGCGGCTAACAGTGGCATGGGCTTGAGCAGTTTTCCCCTATCATAAAGTAAACAAATGTTACCGCCGTTTACTCTTGCGAAGTGACGCTGGAATCCTCTTGTGCCAGCGCAAAAAAACGACATACCCGTTCCAACTTATGAGTGCGATACATGGGCGGCAGACTATCAAGAAACACCTTGCCATAAGGTTTACTGATCAGACGTGGATCACAGAGCATCATCACGCCGCGATCATTAACATCACGAATCAGTCGTCCAACGCCCTGTTTGAGTGTGATCACTGCTTGCGGCACCTGCTGCTCCATGAATGGATTACCCCCCTGGCTGCGCAGGGCATCGGCGCGGGCCTGTAAAACGGGATCATCGGGAGAAGCAAACGGGAGTTTATCAATGATGACACACGAGAGCACCTCGCCACGCACATCGACCCCTTCCCAAAAACTGCCAGTGCCCAACAGCACGGCGTTACCCAACTCACGAAAACGGCGTAGCAATTCATTACGCGGATAGGTCCCCTGCACCAGTAGAGGAAATTCAATTTTATCTGCCAGCAACTCCGCCGCCTGTTTCAGGGCACGATGGCTGGTAAAGAGCAAAAAAGCGCGGCCACGCGAAGCCTTCAGCACTGGCAGTGCCGCCTCAATCACCGCGTCGGTATAACCGTAACTGTTGGGCTCCGGCATCGCCTCCGGCACATAGATCAATGCATGACGACGATAATCGAATGGGCTATCCCACAGCGCTGTGCCTGCCGCCTGTAAACCGAGCTGGCGCGTAAAGTGGTCGAAGCGGCCATTCACCGCCAGCGTCGCTGAGGTAAAAATCCAGGCCGCCTTGTGCTGCTGCATCCGTTTCTGAAACGGCTCTGCCACATTCAACGGTGTGCTACAGAGCACAAAACTACGACTGTAGATATCGACCCAATAGACATTATCGGCACTGCCTGCAGTCGCAAAAAGTTTTAGCTCAACGAGATGTTCATCGCAGCGTTCAAGACAGTTATCCAATCCCTTGCTGCGCGAGCCCAGCGCCTTCAGTTGCATCTGCAAATCAGTAAGCACCTGCTCCATATTTTCGAGCTGCTCCGCCACCTTTGGCTCAAGACGCAGTGCCTGCCACGGTTTGCGTTGGCTGCTGTCTCCAAGCGCAAGACGCAGATCGCGCACCACATACTCAAGCCGGTCAACCACCTTCAACAGCGCTGGACTATCGACAGCGCTGCTGTGGTACTCCTTGATACAATCTTTTGCCAAATCACTCAGTTGGCGGCTACTGAGATTACTGCCAAAGAAGTTGCCGGCGATCTCCGGCAGCTGATGGGCTTCATCGATGATGTAAGCGTTGGCGCTAGGCAACAGCTCGCCGAAACCATCTTCACGCAGCACCATGTCCGCCAACAACAGATGGTGGTTAACCACTACCACATCGGCATTAGCCGCCTCGCGCCGCGCCTTCATTACATAGCACTCTTCAAAATCGGGACACTCTGAGCCGAGACAGTTATCGATGGTTGAGGTGACCATCGGCCATAACATAGAGTCCTCACCAATCTCCATGAACTCGGTGATGTCACCACTCTTGGTCAGACTCGCCCACTCCCCCACCTGCTGAAGCTGATGGATCATCTCACGCGAGGCGAGACGCCCCTCTTCCACTGTGATGCGCAGACGGTAGAGACAGAGATAGTTGCTACGTCCCTTCAGCAATGCCGTAGTGACCGGCACGTCGAGCGCCTTGCGCACTAGCGGCAGATCTTTCTGATAGAGCTGATCCTGAAGGTTTTTGGTGCCGGTAGAAACCACCACCTTCTGGCCCGAGAGCAGCGCCGGCACCAGATAGGCAAAGGTCTTGCCAGTACCGGTACCGGCCTCGCAGATCAAGGTTTGACTGTTTTTGATGGCGGCCTCAACAGCCTGCGCCATCTCCTGCTGCTGCTCACGGGGTAAAAAGCCGTCGATACAACGCGTCATCGGGCCTTCAAGCCCTAACACCTCTGCTGCATCAAGAAATGACATAAATATGCTTCAGATAAAAAGGATTAGGCACCGGACTGATTGTCCCAGACCTCATCCTCTTCGCCACGCTCGCGGGTCCAGACCAGCTGACTGATGGCTTTGAATTTGGCCACCGACATGGCGCCACGTTTACTACGATTACTCACGTTCTCGCCCTGCGCCTCTGTCAACTCGATACGCTCAGCCTCGTACATCTCGAAGGGCTCAAAATTCTCATCCAACAGCACCAACACCACGCTATCCCACACCTGCTCCAGTTTGAGCTGACCGATACGTGACCCATTTTTACCTTCATCAAAGATGGTACGCGCCTTAATTTGGATCTTCTTGCCTTCACGTTTCCCCCTACCGATGGCATCGTACCCCCCCTCGGTTCCCACAGGCACTGGATCAAGGCTCAGCTCATGACAAGCATCAAACTGAGCAATCTCACCGCTCACCCCGCCTAATGGCTTGCCGGTAGCGTTGCGATACTCCCGGGCAATACGCCGGGTTTCGGCAATCAGTTTTTCGAGCGAATATACAGACACAGCGGTTACCTAATCTTTCAGCTTCAATTATATTGCCAGATCAGGCAATAAATTACAGGCATTTTAATCTGTTAGATCGATTCAGCTTTGCCATAATGGCACTAACTGCACTATGGAATAGCATCATGCCGACCACACCACTAATCCAAGCTCTTCAGAATCAGGCGCTTTATGACCATCCTGTCGTCGGATTCGAGGTGATTGAGACCCATATCTCATGGGTGATACTGACCGGCGACTACGCCTACAAGATAAAGAAGCCCCTCAACCTCGGTTTTCTCGACTTCTCCACCCTGGAACAGCGCCACTATTATTGCCAACAAGAGCTGAACCTCAACCGCCGGTTGGCACCGCAGCTTTATGTAGACGTTATCCCCATCAGCGGTAGCGCTGAGCAGCCTATACTTAACAGCGCTACTGGTGATCCGATCGAATACGCCATCAAGATGCGCCAGTTTCCACAATCGGCACAGCTGGACCGGGTGCTGACACGTAATGAGCTACAACCACAGCAGATCGACCAGCTGGCCGATACCATCGCCACCTTTCATCAACGGATTGAGGTGGCACCAGAAGGCAACAGCTACGGCACTCCAGAGGCAATCCTCAATCCCGTCGCAGAGAACTTCAGACAGATCCGCCCCTTTCTGAAGGATGATGAGGAGAAGGCGCTTCTGCAACAGCTCGAACAGTGGAGCCACCAAACCTTTGAGCAACTCCGCCCCACCTTCGACGCGCGCAAACGCACCGGTTTTATCCGCAACTGCCATGGCGACATGCATCTGGCCAACATCGCCCTGATTAATCAGGAGCTGGTAATCTTCGACTGCATCGAGTTCAACGACAATTTCCGTTGGATCGACCCCATCAGCGAAATCGCCTTCACCACCATGGATCTGATCGACCGTGGCCAGCCGCAATTTGCTGCGCGCCTGCTCGACCGTTATCTGCAACGGACCGGGGATTATGCCGGACTGTCACTGCTGCAATTCTATCAAGTCTACCGCGCCCTGGTACGCGCCAAGGTTGCCGCCATACGCGCTCATCAAAGCGATTTATCGCCGAGCGTACGCATAGAAGCACTCCAACAGTATCGTAACTACACCCAATTGGCAGAGCGCTTCACCCACTCAAAACAGCCTAGACTCTTCATCGCCCACGGCGTCTCTGGCTCAGGTAAGACCAGCCTGACGCAACCGCTGCTGGAGGCGTTTGGCATGATCCGGCTGCGCTCTGACGTGGAGCGGAAACGACTCTACGGCCTAAACGCCGAGGCACGAACCACAGCCACACCTGGCAGCGATATTTATAGCCAAAATACCAGTCAACGCACCTACACACATCTATTGGAGATGGCCACAGAGGTATGCCAAAGTGGCTATGACGTGATTATTGATGCCACCTTTCTCAAACGCTCCCAGCGGCAACAATTTCACAGCCTAGCGCAGCAGCTCAACATCCCCTTTGTCATTCTTCATTTTTATGCTGACGAAACTCTACTACGCCAGTGGATTGAGGAGCGTGCTCGAATCGGCAAAGATGCCTCAGAAGCAACGGTTGAGATCATGCAGCAACAATTGGCGACCGAAGACCCCCTCACTGCCGATGAAGCCAAGAAAGTTATCGCCATTGACACCGGGCGAGTTGATGCCGATCAACATCTTATCAATGCTGTGAAAACAACCGCGCCAGTACTAGCAGAAAAATTAGCTCTAAGCTGTAGCTGATAAAAGAAGCCTCTCGGCAAGAAGGGGCAGATTCAATTTTGAAGTGCATAACCACCAAAGAAAGTGCTAAAGAGCCTTCAGTAAGGCTATTCCCTGGAGTTACCTGTAACTTAAAAATAAAATTTAATTCATGGCTCGATATTTCAGTATTAGGCTCACAATTTCGTGGTCGAATTTAGATGCCGCTAAAGATTCATTGAGTGAACGCCTCTGCGGTAGCTGAACATGAAATTTACGACGTAGTATTACTTCAACTTGCTCATCTGAGTTTGGGTCAATATCCTCCCCTGCAAATATACAGATCCGCTGATAAACAAACTCCTTACTTTCCATTCAATATTTTCCTCTATAGTTTTAAAAAACACTCCAAGATCCAATATATAAAAATAACCGGGATAGAAACAGACATCAGGCCCCTACACGAATGACACTGACTTAAGCGGTTCCAGCATCAATGAAGAGTGGTTTCACCCTAAAGAGCACAAACGCAGGAGTCTGCCCTGCGAAACGATCGGGCACGTAATGTTTTGGGTAAATGCTTTGAGCATACTTGATGAGTTACACAATAAACTTTCTTGTATCCTGCGGGTGAACCGACCCTACATTGGGCTGATTTTAATCAGAATCATAAATATACGAAGGTACAACGTTACCAAGCCATGCCACGACATGAGCCGCTATCTCGTTGACATCACGATAGCGGCATAACGTCACCACATCAGGATAGTCCATAGCCAACTGCATAACATTATGGATGTTATGCCCGCCATGAAAACAATCGGGATTATAAAAACCAAGCACCGGTTTTCCCAAGTGGACAAACCGCATCACATTCACACCTGTACCGAATCCAGCCTCATCAAAACCAAAAATGGCCGCCTGAGCCTCCGCCTGAAAACTCCGGTCTCGTTTAAGAAAGAAGGCAGTAACTAACTCATCTTCACCTTCAAAGTTATTTTTATTTTCAAGCTGCCAGCATGGCCAATCCTGGTCGTAATATTCAATGGGGTCACAAATTAGTCGATAAAGTTCACTAACAGGCATGTCTGGAAACTGTTTTTGATAGTACGCATAACGAGTATCGTAGCCCAAACTACTTGATTGCAATACCGTCATTACTGTGGTTTTAAAACGCCACGTTGAATCAGTGGCATACATGCCTTTACCGCTCACGTAACACGGGATCATACAACAGTGATCGGTCACCACCATGTTGGCCAGCGCTTCACGCTGTCTATAATCTCAATCACTGCCGAATAAATCACGCGTGTAGACCTTGTCCGCCACATCATCCAATTCGTTAGCCATACGGTTAGAAACAATCACGTCAGCCATGCTCTTAAATTCATCCAGATCCGTATAAATCTTTGAGTTAAAGAATTCAGGTGTGTCGAGCACTGGTTCGTAAATAATAACTTCAATACCTTTGGCTTTAATGCGCTTCATGATCCCCTGGATGCTAGAGGCACGGAAATTATCTGAACCACTTTTCATGATGAGTCGATAGATGCCAACGACCTTAGGATTGCGTTTGATAATGCTATCAGCGATAAAATCTTTGCGCGTGGTGTTGGAATCGACGATGGCATTGATGAGGTTCTGTGGCACATCGCTATAGTTCGCCAGCAATTGTTTGGTGTCCTTAGGAAGACAGTAACCGCCGTAGCCAAATGACGGATTATTATAATGGCTGCCGATGCGCGGATCGAGGCCGACACCATTGATTATCTGCTTGGTATCGAGCCCATGTGATGCCGCATAGGTGTCGAGTTCATTAAAATAAGCAACGCGCATAGCAAGGTAAGTGTTTGCAAATAACTTAATGGCCTCTGCCTCAGAACTGTCTGTCAGCAGAACGGGAATGTCAGTATTGATCGCGCCCTCTTGCAGTAAGTTAGCAAATATCTGTGCGCGGTCAGATTTCTCGCCAACCACAATACGCGATGGGTATAGATTGTCGTAAAGCGCCCTGCCCTCACGCAGAAACTCAGGCGAGAAAATCAGATTGTCACAACTATATTGCTCGCGTGCCTTATCAGTGAAC
This sequence comes from Tenderia sp. (SeqCode), assembly GCA_043755075.1. Lineage (GTDB taxonomy): Bacteria > Pseudomonadota > Gammaproteobacteria > Tenderiales > Tenderiaceae > JAKFXL01. Next base: position 3,793 of record JAYUTP010000158.1, on the reverse strand, counting down.
CCGACAGGAATAGTAGATTTTATAACCATGACCGCCTGCGGGGCGATAACCATCACATCCTGAATAACAGACTCCACCGATTGAGTATTGAAATAGTTGGTTTCTGGATCGTAATCAGTCGGTGTGGCGATGATGACAAAATCAGCCCCTTGGTATGCTTCCTTCTTATCTAGCGTTGCCCGCAAATTAAGTGATTTTGTTTTAAAGTAGCTTTCAATCTCGGCATCGTCAATTGGCGATTGCCTGCGGTTAAGCATATCCACTTTCTCTGGCACAATATCGAGCGCCACCACTTCATTTTTCTGCGCAAGCAGCACAGCCAAAGATAGACCTACATAGCCAGTACCAGCGATTGCAATTTTCATGTGGGATACCTTTCATTATAGGAGTTACGCATTAAAAAAAGCCCGACCACCTTCTGACCGTGTGAAATACGCGCAATATTTCGACGCCATCGCGGTGTATTCGGTAGAGCAAGTGTAAGGAGAGTTGGATGCGACGAGCGCTCTGGTTCCCGTGTTGAATCGCCTTACTTCCCAAAAAAGTCTGTGAGCGATATGTTGCCGTTGCCAGTTTGCCTAGCTGAACATTTATCTCTTGAGGAACTCGAAGAGTCAAAATAGCCGTCCCCATGATTGCCTCGCAGCATATGTATACATTTTAATGTTAGCGCATCATCCCGCTTGGTGTGCACTAAAGAATTCTATTTTCATGTGCGTACTCTCTCTCGAAATTGGCAGTGATAATGGCCAGCAAAATCCGTGATCTATCCATCTATTACTTCTTGTTTCACTGTCGATTATAACTACCCTAGTAGCAATCGCCCATTCTCTATGCGGAGTATCCGGTCCATCTTCGCCGCCAGCGCTGTGTCGTGGGTGACCACCACGAAGCTAGTCCCCAATTCATGATTCAATTCCAGCATCAGCTCATATACATGCAATGCGGTCTGTTGGTCGAGGTTGCCCGTAGGTTCATCGGCCAGCACACATTGCGGTTTTGATACTAAAGCGCGGGCGACGGCGGCACGTTGGCGTTCACCGCCGGAGAGTTCGCCGGGTTTGTGTTTGAGGCGATGACCCAGCCCAACTCTGTCCAGTATCACCTCCGCTGCCTCACTGGCATCTACGGGGGAATCGCCACGAATCAGCAGCGGCATAGCGACGTTCTCCAGCGCTGTAAACTCTGGCAACAGATGGTGGAACTGATAGACAAAGCCGAGGGCGCGGTTACGCAGCTCGCCACGTTGTTTTTCGCCCATGGAGGTGAAAAGTTGGCCATTAAGTTGTACTTCGCCTTTGCTGGGTAGGTCTAGCCCACCGAGCAGGTGCAGCAGTGTGCTTTTACCTGAACCGGAGGCACCAATTATGGCTACGCGTTCACCTTTGCTGATGCTGAAATCGATGTCAGCCAGTACGTCCACGACCAATCCGCCATCAACAAAACATTTCGACAAGCCACGACAGGAGAGGACCACATCACTCATAACGCAAAGCCTCTGCCGGTTGGGTTTTGGATGCCCGCCAGGCGGGATAAAGCGTTGCCACCAAACTCAATGCAAACGAGATGGCGCTGATGGTGAGGATGTCGGAGAGCTTCATGTCTGATGGCAGATCGCTGATATAGTAGACATCAGGGGCAAGGAACTTCATGCCTAGGGCATGTTCGATGGCGGGCACGATCACGTCGATGTTGCTGGCCAATGTGACGCCGCCGACCACCCCCAGCAGCGTGCCAAAGAGACCAATCACCACCCCCTGCACAATGAAAATACGCATGATGCGCCCCGGGCTCGCGCCGAGGGTGCGCAGAATGGCGATGTCGGCCTGCTTGTCGGTTACCACCATTACCAATGTCGAAACGATATTGAAGGCAGCCACTGCCACGATCAACATCAAGATCACGAACATCACAATCTTCTCGGTGCGCACGGCGCGGAAGAAGTTGGCGTGCTGACGGGTCCAGTCGGTAATGATGTAACCACGTGGCAGTTCGCGCACCATCTGTTGCGTCAAATATGGCGCATCAAACATATCGTTAAGTTTAAGCCGCATACCGCTCACCTCGCCCGGCTGCAGGAAGAGCCGCGCCGCATCATCAAGATGAATCAGCGCCAGGGCGCTGTCGTACTCATGCATGCCAGCTTCGAACACACCGACCACGGTAAAACGTTTCAGGCGCGGCACGATGCCGATGGGGGTGACACTGACCTGCGGTGTTATCAACGTGACCTTGTCACCCAGAAAGACGCTTAGTTTGTTGGCCAAATCTTTGCCGAGGATAATACCAAACTCACCGGGTTTGAGATCAACCAGCTGCCCCAGCAACATATTATCCGCCAGCGTTGAAACCTTTGGCTCCTCCTCCGGCAGTACGCCACGAATCATGGTACCGCTGACAATCCCGTTGTTACTCAACATCCCCTGGGCATCAACGTAGGGAGCCATCGCCACAATCTCAGCGTAAGGCGTCAGCAACGCTGGCAATTGCTGCCAATTTTTCATTCCTGGCTCGACAGCGGTAACAGCTGAGTGCGAAGCCACCCCCAAAATGCGGGTACGCAACTCCTTCTCAAAACCGTTCATCACCGATAGCACGGTGATCAGCGCCGTCACCCCCAGCGCCACCCCGGCAATGGAGATAAAGGAGATGAAAGAGATGAAGTGGTTACGGCGCTTGGCGCGGGTGTAACGCAGACCGATGAAAATTGAGAGCGGTTTAAACATGGGGCAGAAACATACCATATTGTGCGCTGGATTGCGCGGGGTCTACGACACCAAAACCTCATTTCTTACCACGCTAAGGGGTCTTTAATCCCCGCCACGGGGCTTACGCCCCATGGGTTAGCCGGATGCAATGCCGTTATTCTGTAAAACATGCGTGCAATAGCCTTCACTCCTGGCGTGTAACCATCCGGCGTTTTTACCGGAGAATATAGATTGATCCCTATGAAACTTATTGCAACCCAGTTTTTTCGACTTCGATAATCGCCACCAAAAGCTAAACGAACGCGACGCCCTAATATGGCTCAGCAAGCTCATCGACTGAGAATACTTTCGGGAGACGCTGGAACAATGTCAGGCAAAAAACAAGGAAGAGTGCGGCAGGTCGTAAATCCTTCGGCGTCATGAATTTCTGATTTTGAGTTGTGGGACGTCAGCAATATTCCGCCACTCCGTTTTGCTGAATTTCTAGAGGTGCCCTTAAGTGTTATAGTGCGGAAAATTTTCCTATTGATCTAAGATATTCAATTTAATAATCGATAATGCCTCAACTACCCATTCTATATTCCTTCCGACGTTGTCCTTATGCCATCCGTGCTAGGCTCGCTATTAAGATGAGTGGCAAGCAGCTTGAGTTGCGCGAGGTAGCGTTAGCCAATAAACCACTCGCTTTATTAACCTGTTCTGCCAAAGCTACCGTGCCAGTGCTCGTATTGCCTGATGACGAGGTGATTGATGAAAGCCGCGAGATCATGGTCTGGGCCCTAAGCCAGCATGATCCGGAAAGTTGGCTGCCACAGAATCAAATGCAACTGATGAAAATCAATGACCTCATTGATGGCAACGATAATGGGTTTAAACAACACCTCGATCACTATAAATATGCTGATCGGCACCCAGAGCAACCAATGACATTTTACCGCCAGCAGGCCGAGGGCTTTATATCTGAATTAGAGACCAAACTTACAACCAGTCGTTTTTTATGTGGGGATACGTGCTCTATGGCTGATATGGCCATCTTTCCGTTTATCCGCCAATTTGCTCATGTAGACAAAACATGGTTCTATCAA
>JAYUTP010000157.1:0-10809 GCA_043755075.1 Tenderia sp. (SeqCode) | reverse complement strand
TCGCTTTCAATATTAGTGGTCGCGATGGTTTCTTTTTCTTCGAACAGATCCCGCTTGGCGCATACACGGTTACACTCAGCGATGACACCAGAGACCGCCTGACCACACCACCGGCCCAGGTAAAACTAAGCCAGGAGACCTCCACCCAAAAGGGCGTCGAATTGGTTGTTTCCGCACAAAAAATCACCAGAGCGACGCTATTTCCCACGCAAGAAAGAGCGGCGATTGCACCCGCTATCGAACCGACAGCGCCCCCCCAGGCCACCGTATTTGGCAGCGATACTGTTGACGCCAATCCCACTCCCCCCGCACAAACCGTCACCGCACCCTATATGTTGCAACTAGGTGCGTTTAACAGCCAAGCCAAGGCTGAAACGGCTAAAGCCGAGCTACGCCAGCGTTACACCAAGCTGCTACAAGGATTGGATATACAGATCGAACGAATCGATTTAAGTGCAAAAGGGGTGCTTTACCGCGTTTATGCCAGAGGCAATCTGGATGCAAATGAAGCAAAGGCACGCTGCCGCCAGCTTGGTCAACTTGGACAAAACTGCCTTACTATTCCGCATGAAGACGCCATAAGACCTTAGGTTCTGTTGGCTTACTCAGACACCATCTAAAGTTATCCGCACAGCTGCCGCAACTACCCGTAGAGCGCCCGAGCCTTGAGAAAAGGAGCGGTGCAAGGTCGGCCAGTGATGAACTCAGGGGAGCCGACACCAAGCATAATAATTCCAGGGATCGACAACCATGAACCTTATACAGCCAAAAATAAAAAACAGACCTCTCCTGTTAGCCATTGCGCTCTGCCTTACTGCAACCACACCACTGGCAGAAGCTGAAGAGGGCGTATCCAACAGCGCCCGTGATTTTTTGTCTGATCCTCAGCGGGTAGGCTCGCTGACGGGCACCATATTGGGCGGCGCACTCACGGCCCATCCCATCGGCACTTTAGCAGGAGGTATTATTGGCTTTTTTGTCGGCAAACAGACCATGCACAAAAGCCCCGAACAGCTCGCACAAACCAGCTATGCTCGGCGCAGTTTCATTCCAACCATCATCCAAGAAACAGCAATCCCCATGCTGGCTCTAGATACATCTACCCCGGAAGTAGCAACGTTTGTACCTACAACCACCCTAATCGCACCCCCACCGCTAACAACCACATTTAGCGCGACGATCCAACAGCAAGCAACATTAAATCCATCGAAAGTGACGGGGCCTGTAGTCGCTTCGGTTGCATCTGCACCTAAAATGTTCGACGCCCCGCAATCAGTGCCAACGCCGACCATCGCCACAACCAAGCAGCTATCACCGCTCGAACAGATCGCCTCACTCTGTTACGGCGGAGGTCAAAGCAAGGCCAGCAATCCTGATCTGCAAGCACTCTGTTACTACCAACAGTCCAGCTGATTTAGCCGTAGCCGTGCTCACGAGGCCTCTCTTTAAGGGGCCTCTTAAAGCGCTATCTACCCCATTGCATCGTTTTTTCTCAGGACTAAAGGCGCGCTCAAGCGCTGGCGATGACGTGTTGATTGAGGCGTCACCATTTTTCAACCGTACACGCGCCTTAACCTACGGATATAGAATCACTCAATAGCTTACGGTTAAAGCATAGGTACCGCTGTATATGCCGTTAATATAGGCTTTGTTAGTGAGCTCTGTTTCCAGAGTGGCCCCAACTTTAATTTGCAGTTCGCCCGCAGCGTCAGTTCTAGCCCCTGGAGAGCTGGGCGACGTAACAAAGTTTTTCGCCACAAAACGGGCCGCGTTAAGCCCCTCCGTCACATGGGTAAGGAACCTATTGCCTGATTCAGGGGTAATGGTCACGGCATAACTGGGCGCAGCGCCTGTCACGTGAATCAAACCAATCTGCGCCGCCCCCAAGGCGGTGATGCGCGCACTTCCGGCATTTACCACATTAATACTGCCATCAACACCCAGTGTCATCGCGGCAATCGCCCCCGGCGTGGCGTAGGCGGCGACCCTGCCAAAGGAGAGCGACTGTGTCTCGGTAATGTTAATCGCGGACCGTGTCCGGGCACTGAATGTCACCGAACCGTAGTAGGTCAAATAGCCACCCATCGCCTGCGACCAGTAACGCACCCGAATTTGAGTGGTGCCACTGTAGGGGGCATCCGTATACATCACGCCGCTCGCGCTGGTCCGAAGGGTCGCCCCCACCGCCACCAAAGCCTCACCGGCGGCATTCGCGACCAAGGTCGGATTTTCGTAATTTGTAACGGTTAAAAATTCGGGTAAACCACCACCCCCGGCGCTCAGAGTCGCGTCGTCCCATTGCAGCTCTAGCAGTACCCCCGGTGGAAATCCGGTCAGCCGGTATTGGCCACGGATCGCGCCGCCAATCGGAATCACATTACCAGTAAAACTGACACTACCCAGCGATGACACCCTCAACGTTGATGGCGTCACGTTGGATTTGACCGCCAGCACCCCAAAATCGAGCGGCACGTCGGCCATCACCGCAGGTGCGGCAGCAACACTACTCACGCCAGATAACAACGATGCCGCCAACAACATAGACCGCCACTTAAACCAGATCAATCTCACATCCCTTCCTCCCACAGTAGACTGTTCAACCATCTCCACCCACGCACAATGTACCCGGCACATTCAATCTTAATCCGGAAGTTTCATAGCCCACCCATAAAAACAAAAACGGCAGGGACCCACAGGCCCCTGCCGTTAGCTACTTACAATTTAACGACTACAATCTAACCATTAGTAGTTAGCGGTCACAGGGAATGTCGCGGTGTAATTACCATTTTGATAGGCGGTACGAGTAGCGCCTGAACCCAATACGTCAGTTGCCACGGACGCTCCAATCTTAAAGGAGAGAGAGGTCGAGCCGAATGAAGGCGTAAGAATAGGCACACTAGCTGTGCCCGTATTGGTGCCACCTGTCACGCCACCTGCTGTGAATTCCATCAGCATGAACTTGGCCACAGCGGGATCCGCCAACTGCAGGTAGATAGGCGAACCACCTGCATAGGTAACCATTTGAGCCGCCGTAGCAGTACCTAGCGCAGCCGCTGCCGCTTGAGTAGGTAATACGACATTAACAGGCGTTGTTCCGCCCACGGCAATCGTGGCTTCAGCCGCCGCCGCCCCACCTAAGCTCAAGACTGTACCAACCCCTGTAGTCACTGGACCGGCTCCCGCTGTTACGGCTGAAGTCGCTGGGGCAAGTGTCAAATATCGGTAACCGCCAGCAGCAGCAGTCGTCGCAAAAATGGTACCCATATTAAGATCGGTAACCTTGACCACGGTAAGGGCATTTTGCACAGTAGCGGTTGCGCCAATATCGACTGCTGAGGCAACCCCACTCGCAGCAACTCCCAGCATGGCAATAGAAGCAACGATAGCTGTTTTATGGAAAGAAGTTTTCATTAAATTACTCCATCAATCTTTATTACTGTTGTATGTAGCGGATATTTATTGTTCATAAATTCACCACTTCCGAGGTCTGTATCGCCCCACAACGCCGAACCTTTAATCTATTGTAAAAAACTTCTTAACTCCGCGATCACCTTACCTGGGGGCTGTTAACGTGACTGAAAGACCTTCTCATCCCAAAGGACTCCCGCATACTCATCCGTGCCCTCATAGGCAATCCGCAACCATGCTCCTGCCGGGATGCTGCTGTCGCGTAGGCTCAAAATCAGCCGCCTCTCGGCCATATCGGTAAAAATACTGATGTTGTCAGCCTGACCTATCTTTTCTACCGGCGCATCAGGGGTCACCTGCATCTCAATAATCACTCGGCCAAAACTACTGGCAACACCGCTACGCTGAAGCACCACCGCTAATTGGGCAGCTTGCCCTGGTGCCGTCGTCGGCACGGGTTCTACCTTGGCAATCTTAACGTTGGGCTGCGCCGTCACCCGATAACGAATCACGACAGGAATTGACATAGAAAGCTGCATATTCAACTGCATCGTCATGCCCTCTCCAGCACCAATTTTGCTCACGCTATAAGGCTCAGACACATCCTCTAATACCTTGAACAAAAGATGCGAACGGTATTCCCCTGGTGCCATATCGGCATTAGAGTGAAAACTCACACGTACACTCTGACTACTCTTGGCCGCAACTGTGATCTGCCGTGGGGCCAACCGCAAATATGAACTCGCCGACTGACGCGATTCCCCCTCCTTGTAGGGTCGATACACACCATCTTCTGACATCTGCTGATCAACCCATTCCAACCGATAGGTTCTGGCACCATCACTGGGGTTGTTCAGAATGATCGATGCTGTTTGATTGTCCTTATCAAGCAATACTCGCAACGGGCTAATCAACATGTCCGCCCGCACGGGCGTCGCCATTACCAGCATTGCCGTGGCAAGCGCCATCAGGATCAATACCGAACCACTCTTACGATACAAACCGCGTATCTCAGGATTACAACGCATAATTTCTCCTCGTCATATCTGCTGCCTTAATAAATTCAAATTCCATCATTAAAATTGCGTCATCACTACCAAGCCCGGACACGTAACCGCTCGCTAAACGATGGTGCGCTGCCCTCCCCCTTGTAAACGCCAACCGCAGACTCAGGATAGACCTTGATGATTTCAATAGGCCCGAGGCGGGATTCAATCTGTCCGCTGGCGCGAAACAACTGCAATGTATCGCCAGGGTGTATCAGTGAGGCACCACGGGTACTAATATAAACATTATCCCCCATCACTTTGATGACACGCGCCATCAAGGGTAGGCAGGCGAGTTTTTTCAATCCGTCATCCACCTCTGAACTCAATACAGTGTTCATTGACTCACCCAGCGGTGTATCTAAAAACGCCCCCCTCAGCACTGGCTGATTGACTGGATTAACCAACTCTTTCTCGTCACCCTCTGCCAGCGCACTGTGAGTGACTGTTGCGATCTGTGTGCCGTAGTAGCCATCAAAAATTATCAGCTCCGCCTCTATCTGGCGCTTCATCCACGGCAAAGGGATTGATAGCTCACCCACGCCAAACTGCTTGCGGATGGTATGCAGACTATGGAAGCGCACGGCGATCACAAACTGCACATCAAGACGGTTTGCCAAAGAGATAATCCACTCCTGCTGACGTGCGCCGATATGGAGGTGCTGATCACTGGCATCCACCGCCAACAAGCGCCCACTCTCATTCAAACGCTGCTGCAAGAGCTGCGACCAAGTGATATCGAGTCCAGGAAGATCACGGGCATCAAGCGGATTGCGTAGGTCTGCTGCTAGGATGGCGACTTTTTTTCGGTAAGAGAATGGCGCCCCTTGCTCAGGGGCACAAAAATCTATGGGTTTAATTACCACAGGCGCGGGCGTAGGCACAGCTTCAACTGCGGCTGCTTCAGTCGCTGGTTTTACCGCCTGAACTGAACAGCCAACGATCAGCAGCAGAGCAATGGCTGCTAGCACCGTCTTTGAACGTTGATTTGTCATCGTCGACATTAAGCGTATTCCCTATCCTCTAACCTATAAACGCAACATTAAGTCGCCGCTTATAACGAGTATTGTTTCTGAGAAAGCAAAATGCGCGCCATACATATTTTGAGATGGCTGGCAGAAGACAAAACTACTTTGGTCACTGTGGTAAAAGTCTGATGTGCTGACCGTTTAATAAGACTTGGCAATTAAACATCACAAGGCTATCACCATAAAAAAAGCGGATACATCATCAAGATATATCCGCTTTATTACATGCTAACGACGCTTCTCAACAACACTCCTGCATAAGGAGACATCACTTAACTCATCACAAACCCTTATTCCAAGCCGGATTCAGCCATGGCCACAGCACGAAAAATGGCCCGCCCCTTATTCATGGTTTCATCCCACTCGTTCTTGGGGATTGAGTCGGCGACGACCCCGGCACCAACCTGGATGTGGAGCTGACCATCCTTGATGACGGCGGTGCGAATGGCGATGGCGGTATCCATGTTGCCGTTCCAACCAATATAGCCAACTGCGCCGCCGTAGATGCCACGTTTGACAGGTTCCAGCTCATCAATGATCTCCATGGCGCGGATTTTTGGCGCCCCAGAAAGCGTACCTGCCGGAAAAGTGGCGCGCAGCACATCCATCGCATTCAATCCCGGCTTCAACCTGCCGGTGACGTTGGAGACGATGTGCATGACGTGGGAGTAGCGCTCGATCACCATCTTGTCAGTCACCCTGACCGTACCGGTCTCGGAGACTCGACCGGCATCGTTGCGCCCCAGGTCGATCAACATTAGATGCTCGGCCAGCTCTTTAGGATCAGCCAGTAGCTCCAACTCCAGCGCCTTATCTTGCTCAGGTGTCGCGCCACGCGGGCGTGTTCCGGCAAGCGGGCGCACGGTAACATCACCATCCTCCAGTCGCGCCAATATTTCAGGCGATGAGCCCGCCACCTGAAACTCATCGAGATTGAGATAGAACATATAAGGTGATGGGTTGAGGCTACGCAGGGCGCGATAGAGATCGAGTGGTTCCGCCTTGAACGGGACCGAGAGGCGCTGCGACAACACCACCTGCATACAATCGCCTTCAACAATGTACTGTTTAATGCGATTCACCGCGGATTCAAATTCACGCCGCCCAAAACCGGAACGAAAGTCGCGCTCGACTACCCGCCGTCCAGCGCGCTTTTTCGCGACCGGCGGCAATGTCTGATGCCGCAGCTTTTCCACCAAGGCATCAAGACGTTGCTGCCCCTGGTCATAGCCACCTACGACACCCGGGTCAACATGAACTACAACATAAAGGCGGCCACGCAGATTGTCGAAAACCACCACTTCGTCGGAGACCAGCAGCAGGATATCGGGGACATTGAGTTGATCTTCATTGGCCTTACCATCGAGGCGTGGCTCAATGTAGCGCACCGTGTCGTAACCAAAGTAACCCACTAGCCCACCTGTGAAACGCGGCAAACCCGGTACCTCGGGCACCTTGAACTGCGCACCAAAGGCCTCGATGGCGGCGAGTGGATCTTCGGCTGTGGTAGTCCCCAGCACCTTGCCTTCGTGCTCGACACTCATCTCATGACCGCGCACCTTAAGTACGGTGCGGCAAGGAAGACCAATAATGGAGTAACGCCCCCATTTCTCGCCGCCCTCGACCGACTCAAAGAGATAAGAGTATGGCTCTTTAGCCAACTTAAGATAGGTACTCAATGGCGTATCGAGATCCGCCAGCACTTCGCGCATTAGCGGAATGCGATTGTAGCCCTCAGCAGCGAGGGCATCGAATTGTTCACGTGTCATGGTCATTACCTTTCAAATACATTTACCCACCAAATCGTTCACTTAGACGTGGTGCATCACCATCGTCTGAATGGATTAATGGTGATTAATGCTTGTCGGGCAATTTTCATAGCATTGCTCATGCAACCTGCTCGAACAGGCCTTTTAACCCCGCCAGTGTTTCAATTACAGCATCAGGATTGGCTTCACGAATATCCTGACCATGGTTGTATCCGTAAGGAACGCAGACCACCTGAAAACCAGCATTGCGAGCTGCCTGCACATCATGTATGGAGTCGCCCACCATCAAGCAATGCTCCGGCGCGACGCCCAATTTTTCAGCCGCATAGAGCAGTGGCATCGGATCCGGTTTTTTCTTAGGCGTGGTATCACCACTCACCACCAGCTCGAAATAATCATAGATCCCCATACTCTTGAGCACCGGCAGGGTAAATGCCTCAGCCTTGTTCGTCACGCACCCGACTTTAAGACCACTGGCATTGAGATACTCCAGCCCCTCAATTACGCCTTCATAGAGACAACTGCGAACGCTGGTATTCTTGGCATAAAGATCCATATAGATCGGCAACGCCTTTTGCAGCTCTGCCGGATCAGGATCGACCCAGAGCTCATTGGTCAGGGCGCGCATCACTAAACGCTCAACGCCATTACCCACCCACATCCGCACCTTGGACTCACCCCAGACTGGCCGACCCAACGCCTTCATCATCTCATCAGCGCAGTAAGCCAAATCCGGCACACTGTCTACCAGAGTGCCGTCAAGATCAATCAAGACCAGTTTCGGTTTTTTGTTCAGGCTCATCGAAAATTACTTCGCCTTAGCCAGCTCGGCACGCAGGGCGCCAATGACGGTATCATAACGGTTGGGGTCGGTGGCCTTGCTAGCATTGAAGATAGCAGAGCCTGCAACAAAGGTATCAGCACCGGCTTCGGCGATCTCGCGAATGTTATCAACCTTAACGCCACCATCAATCTCAAGACGAATATCACGGCCAGAGGCATCGATGATCTTGCGCGCTTCACGCAGTTTGTCGAGTGTGGCTGGAATGAAGCTCTGTCCGCCAAAACCCGGGTTCACAGACATCAGCAGAACCATATCAACCTTATCAATTACATACTTCAATACATCCAGCGAAGTAGCCGGGTTGAAGACCAGACCCGCCTTGCAGCCTTCGCCCTTGATCAACTGTAGGGTGCGGTCAACATGCTCCGATGCCTCAGGATGGAAGGTGATGTAGGTAGCCCCCGCTTTTGCAAAATCAGGAATGATGCGATCAACGGGTTTCACCATCAGATGAACATCGATAGGCACGGTGACGCCATGCTTGCGCAGCGCTTCACACACCAGCGGACCAATGGTGAGGTTGGGTACGTAGTGGTTATCCATAACATCGAAATGGATAATGTCGGCACCGGCATTCAATACATTCACCACTTCCTCGCCTAAACGGGCGAAATCGGCGGACAAAATCGAAGGAGCGATTTTGAAATCTGACATGGTAAGACCTCATTTTGTTGCTGATTAATCAATAAGTTCCGCGGACTTTGGGTAAAGATCACACGGTAAACAGCCGCTAACTTTACCCGATTAGAGAAGATATTTCACTCCCGACAACCCAACAACAGCGTCAATAACCGGAAAAGGATCGCTCTACGCCCATGCAAAAGCCTAAAAATAAGCGATCCACAGTTTTTTGTAGCCTAGTTATGTCCATGACCATACTCATAGCACCACTCATCGCCAAGGCCAATGAGCCCACGTCTGCCCCACTTCAATCTGAGTCCGTTACAAAACAACCAGAATTGGGGGAAACCGTCTGGCTCGAAGATGGCCAAGGTAAATTTCTAGCCATTTTTACTGCTGATCAAAACGGCCAGCCCAAAGGAGCGGCCATCATTCTTCATGATGCCAATCACAACCCAGACTGGCCTGACGTCATTAGGCCAGTCCGGACCTTCCTGCCGCTCCACGGCTGGGCAACCGTCTCTATTCAACTTCCTCCACAAACGACTATTGACGAATACATCTCACAACAGCCGCTCATTAATATCCGCATTCAGAAGGCTACAGAGCACCTTCAATCACTTAGCCTCCACAATATTGCGCTAATTGGCTACGGCACTGGCGCCATGGCGGCAACAGCTTACGTGGCCAATCAAAATAGCGACAGCGCAATTCGTGGTTTCATCGGAATCAGCCTTAGCGTCATTAAAACGGAGAAGACCGATGACTACCTGCCGACACAGCTGGAGAGAATCAAAGTACCGATTCTCGATATTTATGGTGGCCGAGATCTCGATAGCGTCACCAACACAGCGATGTTACGTTCATTGGCCGCCAAGCGATCAAGCACTAATACCGCCAACGATCAAAACTTAAATGCGTATAAAAATTCAGGGCTCTCCAAGACTGCAAACGACGGCATTAAAGGTTATATTTCCTATCGTCAAATAGTGATCCACGGCGCTGACCACGAATTTAATGGGCTTAGTGAATCACTTAACAGGCGTGTCCTAGGTTGGCTCGAACGCCACACCAAAGGCACAGCAATCACATCACCGAGGTAACAATGTTTATAGCAATCACGCTGCACCTGCTTGCAGCCATCATCTGGGTTGGCGGCATGTTTTTCGCCTACATGGTATTACGCCCATCTGCAGCCAAGTTACTTGAGCCGCCTCAGCGCCTTACTCTTTGGCACGACTGCTTTGAACGGTTTTTTGCTTGGGTTTGGGCCTGTGTGATCCTGCTACCAGCAACCGGTTACTGGATGGTCTTTGATTTATACGGCGGGTTTAGTCACAGCGGCTGGCATATAGAAATTATGCAAATCACTGGACTAATAATGATTGGACTCTATGTTTATCTTTACGCGAGCCCCTATCGAGCACTGAAAAAGCGGCTTAGCAACGCGGACTATCTGGCTGCGGGGCAGTCGCTTGCGGCAATCAGAACCATTGTTGGCGCTAATCTCATTATCGGCATGACAACTGCCATGGTCGCAGTAGCGGGAAGATTTATATAACTGACTACAACCTCAGAACCCTAACAATAAAAAAGCAGGAGCTATCCCCAATATCTACCAGCTAAACCTACCTGGCATTTTTGATGGGATATTTTTGAGGTCGTCGTTTAACTGCATGAAGATAGCTTCCCTCACTGCGCTCAGGTAAAACAAATACCAGTGCCTGTCCTATCAGACATTTAACACTACCGGTACTTTTCCTGGCGAACAGCAACCTCCGCTCATTGATAATGACCGCTGATGCTTGAGTGAAAACGACGAAATACCGCCATGCCTACTACACTCCAGACCATCATTTCCAGCGGTAAGCTCCGTTTGCGTAGCGTGACGCTCGCCCTCCTTCAAACAAACTCTCGGTGAACTCTGGAGTAGGCACGTCACTGAAGCTGGCGAACTGCTCTTGATTGAAGGAAGGGGCATGTTGAAGCCTTGAGTTAGCCGCATAAAAAATCCGGAACCCAAATATCAGGCTCCGGATCTTCTCACACCTCAGGGATAAAACCGTCAGTTAGCTCTTAACTGATCGGCATTA
>JAYUTP010000156.1:0-12621 GCA_043755075.1 Tenderia sp. (SeqCode) | reverse complement strand
CCGAGGTCGTCGATGATGATGCTGATGGGAATGAGCGGGGTATTGCTAGCCGTTTCAGCGACGCTGCTGAGACTAGAAAAAAGCAGTGCGGCGCACCCACTCAGCCAGAGTGTCAGCAGGTGGGTGCGGCCACGTTGTTTTTGCAAAGGCTACTTTTTTTGCAGAATCTGCAGCCCTTTCAGTAGGTTGAGTGCCTCATAGAGCGGGTAGTCCTTGCTGGCGAGACTCTCGACCTTGACATCATCGGCAGTTTTGCCCTCTTTATCGGGTGACTTTTTCTCACCCTTGCCATTTTGCAGGTGGCCTGCAAGGTCGGCCTCTTTAACCGGGTCAAATCCAGACGGTTCAACAGTAGTAAGCTTGGCGTTTTCAAGCTTGATGTCAGGCTCAATCCCTTCGGCTTGGATGGAGCGGCCAGAGGGGGTGAAATAACGGGCGGTAGTCAGTTTGAGCGCAGCACCGTTATGCATTGGCAGGATGGTCTGGACCGAGCCTTTGCCGAAGGTCTTGCTGCCCATGATGATGGCGCGCTTGTGGTCCTGGAGGGCGCCAGCGACGATCTCAGAGGCTGAGGCAGAGCCGCCGTTGACCAAGACAATCAGGAACGAGCCCTTGAGGATGTCGGTCGGGGTGGCCTTGAACTTCATCTGTGAGTCATCGATGCGGCCTTCCGTGTAGGTAATCAGGCCATCTTCCAGAAAGGCGTCAGAGACGGCGACTGCCGCATTGAGAACGCCACCTGGGTTGTTGCGCAAATCAAGAATCAGCCCTTTGAGGTTGCCACCCGCCTCTTTTTTCAGGTTGCTGACAGACTGGATCATGTTTTCACCCGTATTTGACTGGAACTGGGTGATGCGGACATATCCAAAACCAGGCTCAAGCATGCGATCCTTGACGCTGTTGACCTTGATCACGGCGCGGGTAATGGTAATCTTGATCGGCTTGTCTGCCCCTTCACGCACCACTGTCAGAATGATATCGGTGCCGGGTTTGCCGCGCATCAGCTTGACGGCGTCATTGAGGCTCAGTCCTTTCACTGGGGTATCGTCGATGCGGATGATCAAATCGCCCGCCTGTATTCCGGCGCGCTGTGCCGGGGTGTCATCGATCGGGGAGATGACTTTGACAAAACCATCTTCCATACCAACCTCGATGCCTAACCCGCCAAATTCTCCAGTAGTTCCGACCTGTAGCTCTTTGTAGGCTTCGGCGTCGAGGTAGGCGGAGTGTGGGTCAAGGCCGGAGAGCATCCCCTTGATGGCGTATTCCAACAGCGCCGAGTCTTCGGTCGGCTCAACGTAGTCGGATTTGATTTTGCCAAAAATTTCACTAAATGTTCGTAGTTCATCGAGAGGCAGCGGAGTGGCACCAACAATCTGCTTATCAGCCTGCACGCTGTGATTGATGGTGAGGGATACCCCCAAGACAACGCCAAGACTGATAAAAAGGAAGTTACGCAAGGACAAAAGTTTCATCTACCGCTCCGTGTAAAATCGGTGTGTACTAGGGGGTCGAGCATACTAATTATTAGCGGCGGCTTACAAGCAAAAGATAAGCCGTTATAGTAATTACCGTAGCCATTTCTCCGGGTCGACAGGTTTACCCTTGTGTCGTAGTTCAAAGTAGAGACCTGCCTCCTCGCCATTATCGCTGGAACCGAGGGTTGCTATCACTTCGTTGCTGCCAGCCGTGTCGCCCGTTTTTTTGTGGAGTTGCTGGTTGTGACCATAAAGACTCATCAGGCCGTTGCCGTGATCAATAATCAGCAGCAGTCCGTAACCTCGCATCCAGTCGGCAAAGACCACTTTTCCTGAGGCGATGGCGTGGATCTCCTGCCCCTCTTTGCCACTAATCATGAGCCCCTGCCAGGTCATTCGCCCCTGATTGCGCGGGTCACCGAAACTGTGCTTAATCTTTCCTTGGAGCGGCCACTGCAGTTTACCCTTGATCTTGCTGGGAGCGGGAACCTCTTTTTCTCGTGAGCGTTCTTTGGCGCGCTTCTCCTCCAAGACACGTTTTGCCTCCAGTTCCTGAAGTAGGTTGGTGAGCCCCCGCTCATCGGCCAGCATAGTCGCCAAGCTTTGCTGGTTGCCTTGGATGCGGCTGTCGAGCTTGGCAATCAGGGTTTTTTGTTCTGCTCGACGTGCGGCCAGTTTGTTTTGTTCATCCTGTTGTTGCTGTTTAAGCGCCTCAAGCTTGTCACTGCCTTTTTGTAACTCCTCATTAGTCACGTGCAGCTTTTCGATATTATTGCGTGTGAGTGTGATGGTTTGCTGTTGGGCGCGACTAAAATAGCTGTAATAGGTGAGGTTACGGCTTGTTTCTGCTGGGCTGCTCTGATTGAGGAGAAGCTTGAGTGTCTGTTGTTCAGTTGGAGTGAAGCTGGCGCGCAACTGCTGGCTGAGAAGCTGCTTCTGTTGATCTAATTTGTGGCTCAGGCTCAGGGCTTCGTTTTCGAGTTGGCGTTGGGCTTGGCGTTGTTGTGTGAGCTTTTCTTCGGTGTTGCGTAGCTTTATATTGGTATCAGCGACTATGCGTTCTAGTCGCTTCAAGTCCTTCTGCAGCTGTGACTGCTGTTGTTTGTCAGTCCCGATACCCTGGCGTAGCTCGGTGATATTGCTGCGCAGTTGTTGCAGCCGCTGTTGTTCGTTGGCGGCATTGGCGAGATGTGGTGATATGACCCCGCCAAGGAGGAGGGTTGCGATCAGGGTGATCTGTTTCTGGCGCCGCATGGTTGCAATCTGTTGGGGTGTGGGAAGGGAGCGATTTGAGGTACAGAGGCGGGACGACACACGTCGCGTCCGCCTCTGCCTACTTATTTGAGACGCATCAATGGGTGGCCACTCATGCGGCTGGGGATATCAAGTCCCATTAGATAAAGCATGGTGGGCGCAACGTCGGCCAGACTGCCGCGGCTCTCATCAGGTTCAGCAGAGCGACCGATATAGATCAGCGGCACCGGATTGCTGGTGTGAGCAGTGTGAGCCTGACCGCTCTCTGGATCCGCCATCTGTTCGGCATTGCCGTGATCAGCGGTGATTAGTGCTTCGCCGCCAGCCTCTTTGAGGGCGCTAACCACTCTCTCCAGGCAGATATCGATAGCTTCGATGGCCTTGACCGCCGCATCAAAGTTGCCGGTGTGGCCGACCATGTCGGGGTTGGCGAAGTTGCAGATGATGGCGTCGTACTTGCCGCTCTTGATGGCGGCAACCAGTTTGTCGGTAAGCTCGAAGGCATTCATCTCAGGCTGTAGATCATAAGTGGCAACATCTGGTGAAGGCACCAGGATGCGATCTTCGCCAGGAAATGGAGTCTCCTCACCCCCATTAAAAAAGAAAGTGACGTGTGCGTACTTCTCGGTTTCGGCGATGCGCAGCTGGCGCAGCCCAAGGTTGGCGATATATTCGCCAAAACTGCTGGTGATCCGCTCTGGCGGAAAGGCGACCGGGATGTGGAAATCCTTGTGGTACTCGGTCAGACTGACAAAGGCACCAAGTATGGGGCGAGCAGCGCGGGGAAAGCCGTCAAAGTTTTCTTCAATAAAAGGGCGGGTAATCTGACGGGCGCGGTCAGAACGATAATTCATGAATACGATGACATCGCCATCTTCGATGACCACGGGTTGCTGACCAGGAGGAACGATGGCGGTAGCCTTGACGAACTCGTCGGTTTCGCCACGGGCGTAGGCCATTTCTAGTGCCTCCGTGGCGCTGGACGCGCTGTAATCCCCCTTGTCCTGAGTAATCAGGTCATAGGCGGCCTGGACGCGGGGCCAGCGGTGGTCGCGGTCCATGGCGTAGTAACGGCCGATAACGGAGGCTATACGGCCACAGCCTAGCGCCTTGAACTCATCCTCCATCATTTTAATGGAGTTGGCGGCGCTCTTTGGCGGCGTGTCGCGACCGTCGGTGAAGGCGTGTAGGTAGAGTTTTTTCGCGCCCCGCCCAGCGGCTAGCTTTACCATTGCCTGAATGTGCTCTTCATGGCTATGCACCCCCCCCGGCGAGAGCAAGCCAATAAGGTGTATCGCCTTGTCATTGGCGGTAGCCAAATCGACTGCGTCTGTTAGCGTCTTGTTGGTGAAAAACGAGCCGGTTTTAATGGCGCGGCTGATGCGCGTGAACTCTTGATAGATTACGCGACCAGCTCCTAGGTTGAGGTGGCCGACTTCCGAGTTGCCCATTTGTGATGCGGGCAGCCCAACCTCGGCACCTGAGCAGCGCAAAAGAGTGTGCGGATTGTCGCGCCAGAGCTGATCCCATACAGGAGTATTGGCGTGATAGATGGCATTGGACTTGGTGTTTTCCGAGCACCCCCAGCCATCCAGAATAATCAATGTCATCGGTTTTTCTGTGTGCGGCATATTTTTTGTATTCGCTTGTATAACAGTGTTGGGTTTAGCCATGTGAAATTATGAACAGGCTCTGAGGCGTTGATACTGCCATTCTCTGTCGCGTTCTGCGTTGGGGGGAGCGATCACGCCATGGCGTATGGCCATAGACACGAATAACCCCATCTAAATTTCCATGTTTGCACATCAGGGTCTGGTGAATCGGCAGCATCATCTCACTACATACCTTGGGCAAACAGGGCACATCAGGTCGAGCGTACGCCCCGCCGACCCTTCACTTATCATCTCAGGCGGCGGGTAGATAACGCACCGCGAGTACGCCGGCAATTGCAGTAATTTTCTGCATCACCGCCGTATTCACTGCGCTGTCAACGTCCGCCAGCGTATAGGCCATATCACCCTTGGACTTGTTCACCATGTTGTGAATATTGAGCCCGGCGGCGGCCAGCACTGACGAAATCTGCCCCACCATATTGGGTACGTTGGCGTTGGCAATCGCGATACGGTAGTCCGATTCGCGCGGCATGCCGACGTTGGGGAAGTTGACCGCATGCAGAATGTTGCCGTTTTCCAGATAGTCGGCCACCTGCTCGGCCACCATAACGGCGCAGTTCTCCTCGGCTTCGGAGGTGCTGGCACCGAGATGCGGCAGCGCAATCACTTGGGCCTGGCGCTTCAAGGCATTCGCCGGAAAATCACAAATATAAGCCTGCAACTTGTCGGCTTCAAGCGCTTCGATCACGGCGGTGTTATCGACCACGCCTTCGCGCGCGAAATTCAGCAACACCGCGCCCGGACGCATCACACCAATACGCTGGGCGTTAATGAGATTGCGGGTGGCATCCAGCAGCGGCACATGCAGGGTGACAAAATCGGCTTGGCGCAGCACATCTTCCACGCTCTCGGCGCGTTTGACCTGCGACGGCAGCCGCCATGCGGCATCCACCGTGATGGCTGGATCGAAGCCGACCACATTCATACCCAGCTTGATCGCTGCTTCGGCAATGTAAGAACCAATCGAACCTAAGCCCACCACGCCGAGTGTGCGTCCCGGCAACTCCATCCCGGCAAACTGTTTTTTCCCGGCTTCGGTTGCCTTGTGCATCTCTTCATCGGTGCCCGTCAGACCTTCGACAAACTTGAGCGCAGGCGCCAGATTGCGTGCGCCCATCAGCATGCCAGCGATCACCAGTTCCTTGACCGCATTGGCGTTGGCGCCCGGCGCATTGAATACCGGCACGCCACGTTCCGACAGCTTCTTCACCGGGATATTGTTAGTCCCCGCGCCAGCACGGCCGATTGCCCGCACCGAAGTGGGAATATCCATCTCGTGCATGTTGGCCGAGCGCACCAGAATGGCATCGGGATCCGTAACATCACCACCCACCACATAATGCACTGGCAGTCGCGCCAGCCCGCGTGCGGAAATAGCGTTAAGCGTGAGAATCTTGCGCGCGTTAGCCATGAGTTTTTTCGAATTCGCGTAGCGCATCAACCAGCGCATGCACGCCCTCAATCGGCATCGCGTTGTAGATCGACGCGCGCATGCCGCCGACCGAACGGTGGCCTTTCAACTGCAGCAGACTGCGTTCCTTGGCGAGCTTGAGGAAAGCCTCATCGAGTGCAGCATTCTTCAGTGTAAACGGCACGTTCATCAGCGAGCGGTTGTCTTTCGCCACTGGCGAACTGTAGAAATCAGTCGCGTCGAGCGCGCTATACAACAAGCTGGCCTTTTCGCGATTGGTCTTTTCCATCACGGCAAGGCCACCGTGCGCCTTCAGCCACTTGAATACCAATCCTGCCGTATACATGCCAAAGGTAGGTGGCGTGTTGTACATGGATTCGTTGTCGGCGTGAATTTTATAATCGAACATGGACGGCGTACCGGTAACCGTCTGCCCCATCAAATCATCACGCACGATGACGATGGTGAGTCCGGCTGGGCCAATGTTCTTCTGTGCGCCAGCATATATCAGGCCGAACTTCGACACATCGATTGGCCGCGACAGGATGGTCGATGACATATCGGCCACTAGGGGCACATCGCCCGTTTCCGGCGTCCAGAAGATTTCCACGCCGCCGATGGTTTCATTCGGCGTGTAGTGAACATAGGCCGCGCTGGGGTCCAGCTTCCACTGGTTCTGTGCGGGTGCGTAGCTGAAGTTCTTGTCTTCGCTGCTCGCCACCACATTCACTGCGCCGTAGTGTTTCGCTTCCTTGATCGCCTTCTTCGACCATTCACCGGTGTTCAGGTAATCGGCGCTGGTTTTGCCTCGCAGCAAGTTCATCGGCACCATGGCGAATTGCGAAGAGGCACCGCCTTGCAGGAACAACACTTTGTAATTGGCGGGTATGCCCATCAGTTCGCGCAGATCGGCTTCCGCTTCGGCTGCAATGCCCATGAACTCCTTGCCGCGATGACTCATCTCCATCACCGACATACCGCTACTATGCCAGTCGACCATTTCGGCTTGCACCTGCTGCAAAACGTCCTTGGGAAGCACGGCCGGCCCGGCGCTGAAGTTATAGATGGTCATGCGTTTACCCTGCTTCTTGTTTGTTTGTGGTGCGTGATATGAATTTTCGGCGCTATGAATTACAATTCATCCATTTATCAACAGAGCATTATATAACGCATTACTGGGGATTAACAACAATACGGGGTTTGTAAGAGTTACTGGTTAAACAACGATGCTTGTAGGCAAAGTATTTTGGGGGTAGTCATTATAATGAGTGCAATAAAAGCTGATCTTATCAGCAGGGATGAGGATATTGATTTGGCGGCGCGCTCGCTTAAAGCGATGTCACACCCATTACGTCTAAAAATTCTCTGCACGCTGGGAGATCAAGAGGTTAGTGTTCAAGATATTGTGGATAATGTGGGAACATCCCAGAGCAACATATCTCAGCATCTGGCGATCCTGCGTGACAAGGGGATACTGGCGTCGCGCAAGGATGCAAATCGTGTATATTATCGTGTCGGCGATCCGCGCATTCTGCGTCTTATCGGCATGATGCGCGAGCTTTTTTGTGAACACTGACGTCGTCCCAGCGGGACGAATTTCCAAGTAATTTTAATTTAATATTAAGAAGGTAGATCCGGTTCCATGGGGCAGTTTTTTGAATTTACAGGCAATCACCCGTTACTCTTTGCGGCCTTGATATCGATCATTCTAATGATAATTATGAGTGAGTCGCGGCGAAAGCTGCTGGGGTTTAAAGAGATTGCTAGCAATGAGGCGGTACGTCTTATGAATAGCGAAAATGCACTGATTCTCGATCTACGTGAAGATAAAGAGTTTAGTGAGGGCCACATCATTAACGCTGTCCACATTCCCTTGGGATTGCTCGAGAGCCGTCTCAAAGAGATTGACGAACACAAGGGCAAACCTGTAATCGTCTATTGCCGTACTGGACAGCGTGCCGCCAAAGGTGGTGCAGTGTTGCGACGCCAGGGATTCACATCTATTTACAAGCTCAATGGCGGCATGATGGCTTGGGTTGACGCCGGTCTGCCTGTGAAGCGCTAAGTCGTTAACTTCATACTCCATAAAATAGTTCAAGCTCAGGGAAATCATCATGGCAGAAGAACAAAACCAGGCCGCTGACCAGCAGTTTGCGATTCAAAAAATCTATGTTAAAGACGTTTCTTTCGAAACGCCTAACTCTCCGGGTATCTTTACCGAGACCAAGTGGGAGCCAGAGGTCAATGTTCAGCTCAACAGCCGAGCAACACCAATGGCGGATCATATGTACGAGGTAGTGCTATCGGTGACGGTGACTGCCAAGTTGGGTGACAAGACCGCCTATCTGGTTGAGATACAACAGGCCGGGATTTTCCGTACCGAAGGTTTTGAGCAGCAGCAGATGAACCATCTGCTGGGCAGCTTCTGCCCCAATATTCTCTTCCCTTATGTGCGTGAGGCGATCTCTGACATGGTGACTCGTGGTGGCTTCCCACAGCTGTTGCTGGCACCGGTCAACTTTGACTCCCTTTATGCCCAACACTTACAGCAACAGCAAGACGCTGGCAAAGAAGCAGCTCACCACTGATCCTGATTCGCGGAATCATGGCCGCAGTAAAGCAGGTGACAACAGCAGTTATTGGTGCCGGTGCTTGGGGAACGGCGTTGGCCGCCCTGTTGGCGACCAATGGTCAGTCGACTCGTCTATGGGGTCGCGATGCGGTGCAGATGGCGCAGATGGCGGCAACTGCCAGCAGCCCCCGCTATCTGCCCGGCGTTAAGCTGCCGCAGAGTCTAGAAATCAGTAGTGATCTCCTCACTGTGCTCAAGGGCGCGAGTGATGTTCTGTTAGTGGTGCCCAGCCACGCCTTTCGTCAAACCCTTGAGATGATTGCGCCACATCTGCAGCACGGCGTGCGTCTGCTGTGGGCCAGCAAGGGGTTTGAACCGGAGACCGGGCGACTGCTGCATCAGATTGTTGAAGATCATTTTGGCGATCGTTATCCCATGGCGGTAATCTCCGGCCCGACCTTCGCATTGGAGGTGGCGAAGGGGCTGCCGACGGCGCTTACCGTCGCCTCCAGTGATCGGGCACTGGCTGCTGAGCTGGCGCAGCGCCTTCGCAATGACCGCTTCCGTGCCTATACCTCAAACGATGTGGCTGGAGTGGAGGTTGGCGGCGCAGTGAAGAATATCCTCGCTATCGCCGCCGGCATTGCCGATGGCCTTGGTTTCGGCGCCAATGCTCGTGCGGCGCTGATCACACGTGGCCTGAACGAAGTGATGCGGCTTGGTGAGGCGATGGGTGGTCAGCGTGAAACCCTGATGGGGTTGGCGGGGCTGGGTGATTTGGTGCTCACTTGCACCGACGACCAGTCGCGCAACCGCCGCTTTGGTCTCGCGCTGGGTCGTGGCAGCGACATGGCCGTCGCCCGCGCCTCCATCAATCAGGTGGTGGAAGGCATTGAAGCCGCCAAAGAGGCACGCCGTCTGGCGCAATTACTCAATATCGACATGCCCATCACCGAACAGGTCTACCAGGTGCTTTACAACAACCTCTCGCCGCGTGCAGCTGTGACCCATCTGCTAACGCGCGAGCAGAAATCAGAAAATTTGTAGGTTGGGTTAGATGCGCATCGTCCACCGCGCTGGAATGAATGCCGCGGTAATAAAAACGCATCGTAACCTAACATGCGAGGCCTATAGTGCCCCCGAATAGCTCGCCTGCGACAACATAGCTCTCGCCAACGAATACGCCTACGATGCCTTTGGTAATCGCACCACCGTCACCGCTGGCAGCAACACTACCCGCTTCGGCTACACTGGTGAACAGTACGACGCCGAGACCGGACTGCGCTATCTCAGGGCGCGTTACTACGACCCGATGATGGGCAGGTTTATCAGTGTCGATTCGTATCTTGGGAGATTGGAGGAGCCTGCTACGCAGAATAGGTATGTGTATGTGCAGAATAATCCGTTGTTGTTTGTGGATCCTAGTGGACTGTCAGCAACAGGCAAGAGGCCTCTTGGTGGCGGGAGTACTATTCCACCATACATAGTCCCTATTAATGACTGGGCAAATAATGAACCAGTTCACGAGCATATGTGGTTTGATGCGCCTGTTGAATTAATGATAAATGGAGGAAGTCGGATGGTTACCAACGTTGGATTTGCCTCAAGTGGTAATCCATTTATTGCTCGAGGATAGATTATCGTTGAGTCTGACCCGGGCAAGAGCAGGTACGATTTTAGCGGTATTACATATGATGATGAAGCTATGCGTCAGAGTGTACAGAGCCTAATAAACAATGGTTACGGTGACAGTACATATATTTTATGGGGGAATAATTGCCAGAATTTCGTGGAGGATGCTAGAAACGGAATTCCTTAATGATGTTTAATGGATATAGGAAATCAGCTTTAGCGGCAGTGGTGCTAGTTGTATTGGTAGTAATATTACTGGTTAGCATATTGATAAAAGAGAGCTCGATAATGGGAGTTGATAGCCCAGTTATGTCGATACCTATTAATGTTTCTACTGTTGGGGAAAAATTTAATCGGCCAATTGAGTTCAAAGTTTCTGGTAACTATTTGTTTAGACCAAAAATAGATCACTCCTCTTCTACAAAGGTTATTGACTCAATTCCAAGTGGTCAAACTCTAATGGAGATGGGGAAAAACACGAATTTAGAGTTTTCACTTTTGTGTAAAGGAAGCAACATTCCGTTAAAAACACAAAAGATACATACAGGTGTTCTATTGGGATTTAATGTGCCTAATGATGTACCGTTGGGAACCTGTGAGATGTTGTCAATAAGCGTGACTAAAGCTGACATTAGATTTAGTGAGACACCAAATTTGTTAATAGTTGAGCTAATCAGGTTAGCTAAGTAGGGCTGTAGTGCGGATTAGTACGGTCGGGTTTATAAAGCGATAACTCGGTACATCCACTAAGAGCCGAGTAGGGTGCATTTCATGCACCATTTCTCTGAGCTGTGCACAGACGGCAAGTGAATGAAATATAACAACACCCCGCGTCACAATTACGCGGGCAACACCAATAGCAAACAACAACGGCACGGCCAGCAACCACAGGCCATGGGCGAGAAAAAGAATGAAAAACGCTGACGAAATTAACACCGGGATCAAACTCCACCCGTTCGTGCGGGCCGTGCGGGTTGCTACCCTCAGCGCCACGCTGGTTTGGAGCGTCGGGGCGAGTGCGGCGGATATGTGCGGTGGCGATGCGAATTTCTTTTCGAATAACTTCGGCCGTATCGACACCACGAATGGTTTTTACGTTCCCAACTTTGCTGGCGTTACCCTCAATAAAACCCTGACACTGCTCAACGATGTCGATCAAGTGCGCGGTGCTTCCGATGACCCGGTGCGTGGCGAGGATCGACTGCGGCAGATGGCGCCCATCACATGAAGGCGATGATCCTGGCGGCTGGGCGTGGCGAACGTATGCGGCCACTCACCGATCACACCCCGAAACCTCTACTCAAAGCCGCTGGCCGCTCTCTTATCGAATATCACATCGACCATCTGGTCGCGGCGGGCATCACCGAGTTGGTGATCAACCACGCTCATCTCGGTGATCAGATCGAGGCGGCGCTGGGAGATGGCAGTCGTTATGGTGCAACCATTCGCTATTCACCCGAGGCCACGGCGCTAGAGACGGCGGGTGGTATCTTCAATGCACTGCCGTTGCTGGGTGACGAACTATTTGTAGTGGTGAACGGTGATGTCTGGAGTGACTACCCGTTTGCGCGGTTGCCAGCTACGATCGACGGATTGGCCCATCTGGTGCTTGTCGACAACCCACCTCAGCATCCGAAAGGTGACTTTGCCTTGAGCGGTGGTCGTCTCTTCGCCGAGGGCGACGGCAAGCTCACCTTCAGCGGCATCAGCATTCTCACGCCACAATTTTTTGCCGATTGCGCGCCGGGTGCCTTCCCGCTAGCGCCACTGCTGCGTCAGGCGATGGCGCGTGGTTTGGTGAGTGGCGAGCATTATCATGGTCGCTGGTTTGATATTGGCACGCCGCAGCGGTTGCAGCAGCTGGATGATGAGTTGCGGCGTGGCGGTTAATGGCGGGCAAAAAAAAGCGCGTCCAGAGGGCGCGCAAGTATTCAAGCTGATGGTGTCAGTCAGCGCTTCGAATTCAGAATAGTATAGAGTTTGTCCTTCAGCTTAAGGCGCTGTTTCTTCAGCTCTTCAATGTAGACGTCCGCTACCGGGCGGCTCTTCACCTCCAAGCCGTAGATCCTCTTGTCGGTTTGGTCATAGCGTGAAAGCAATTGCGCAAATTGCGGATCGTTGCTCTTCAGATCGCTGATGGTGCCAGACATCTGCGGGAATTCATCGATAAAGTGATGCCGTACTCCGTACATATTAGCCGTCCTCCGTTAGTGGTTTGGGCAGGTTTGTCGCGTATCTATTCGGGGCCAAAGGGGATAAAAACAGGCACTGACGAACAGGGCGAATTTCAGATTGTCACGATTCTGGAATCTGAGTCAACACCTGGCGGACTTTAATTTTATTTGAGCGTCATCGCTAACTCATTGAAAAGTAAAGAGGTGAATATCCAATGGCTGAGACCGGGTAATTTGAAGTGGTTGTATTCTCGGGGAAATCTAGGTGGCTAAATTATTTTTGCAGGACGCGCTCAAAAACCAAGTGCAACATTTTCAGGGGATAATGTTGCATGGGAAAAAACTACGATCAATTGAGCATTGAAGAGCGAACAATGATACAGACGCAACTGGCGATGGGGATCAAACCTAGTGCAATTGCCAAGTC
>JAYUTP010000155.1:0-15209 GCA_043755075.1 Tenderia sp. (SeqCode) | reverse complement strand
CATAGCAACAGGCGTTTAGATGTACAGCGTGATATCGGCATCACCGGCAAATTCGAGGAAAGAAGCAGCACCTGCATACTCAATACCGTCTATAAAACCCTCTTTATCGAAGTCAAAAAGATCAACGGTCATCTGACAAGCAATCATCTTCACGCCACACTCCATGGATATTGCGCGCAGCTCTTCGATACTGGCCACACCCTTGGATTTCATCTTCTTCTTCATCATCATGGTCATCATGCTCTGCATGCCAGGCAGCGCCTGAAACATCACTGGCATCGGCATGGGCATCGGCATACCGGGATTGCCGAGGGAGGTGACCTGTAGATCAAGCTCCTTGCGCAGCAGTTGTAGGCCATAAAAAGTAAAAAAGATACGGGCCTCATAATCAAGCGCCGCCGCTGTCGAAGCGAGGATAAGGGGTGGATAGGCCCAATCGAGACTGCCCTTGGTGGCGATGATAGCGATTTTTTTTTGCGCCATTACTTTTTCTCCACCACATAGTAGAACTTACCTACCTCAACCCGTGACTCCACCAGGCGATGGCCAGTCTGCGCGGCAAAAGCGGAAAAATCGGCCTGCGAGCCAGGATCGGTGGCAATCACGCGCAGCCGTTGTCCGCTTTCGAGAGTGCCCAACGCCTGCTTCAAACGCAAAATTGGCATAGGACAACTCAAACCACTGGTATCCAGCTCTTTTACAACTGATTCACTCATTCAATTCACCCTTTGTCCAGACCACTTCAACCCCATTCGGGGGACGGCAATGATACCATCACTGGCTGGAACTCCCTACCCACCGCCATGTCTGAGCAACTGTGAAAACCATAAAAACAACCCGATTTCTGCGCCACCTGCTGCTCCCCCTGTTACTTCTAGCTGCGCCTACTGCTTGGCCCGGCGCTAATCTCGATCTGCCGGAGATGGGCGACCCCTCCGCCACGATTCTCTCCGCCGAGGAGGATAAAAAACTCGGCCAGGCCTTTATGCGTAACCTGCGTAGCCAGGTGGACATCATCGAAGCCCCCGAGATCAATGCCTATCTCAACGCCTTGGGCTACCGCTTATTGAGCAGTGCTGGCAGCGAGCAACCCTTCACCTTTTTTGTGGTAGATGACCCCAACATCAACGCCTTTGCCGGCCCCGGTGGTTATATCGGCATCCATACCGGACTGATCCTGGCGGCCGAGTCGGAGGGCGAGCTGGCGGCCGTCATGGCCCACGAAATTGCCCACGTCACCCAGCGCCATCTGGCCCGCGCCTTCCAAAAAGCCTCAGCGGGCAACATGCAGACCTTTGCCGCCCTGCTCGCGGCCATCCTCATCGGCAATCCCGATCTGACCCAGGCCGCCATCGCCCTCTCCGCCGCGGGCAACATTCAGCAACAACTCAATTTCACCCGCGACCATGAACGCGAGGCCGACCGTGTCGGCATTGAAACCCTGACCCGTGCCGGCTACGACCCACGCCAAATGCCAGCCTTTTTTGTTCGGCTGCAACAGTCGGCGCGCTACATGGAGAGCAATCTGCCGGAGCTGCTGCGCACCCACCCGGTCACCCCGTCACGCATTGCCGACTCTAGCAACCGTGCCGAACAGCTGCCGCGCGTGGCTGGGAATGAGAATCAGGACTTCTATCTGATCCAGGCACTCCTCCGCATACCTCACGACGACCGCCAACAGCGCCTCAAAACCCTTGCTGTAATCGAATCACCGACTGTCGCACAGATTTATGAACAGGCGCTCTGGCAGCTCGATACCGGTAATCTGCAACAGGCCGAGAAACTCAGCAGCAAGCTGCTCGACACTACTCCAGAGAAGGATCTCTTCATCGCCCTGCAAGCCAAGATTGAACTGCAGAAAAATAAGCTGGGAGCGGCAGAACAACGCCTGGACGCGGCTTTAAAGCTCTACCCCAATCACCCGTTGCTGACCATCCTCCAGACCAACGCCCTATTGCGCCAAGGCAAGGGGGATCGGGCGGCGGCGATGTTACGCGAATTAATTAATCAACAGAGCCGCTTCAACCTCCCCTCTTATTACCAGTTGCTAGGCAAGGCCGAGATGGCGACGGGCCGGGAGAGTGACTCGCACCAAGCGCTGTCCGAGTACTACTACCTGATAGGCCAGACCCGCACTGCCGTCGCACAGCTGAAGATGGCACTTGATCGCACCAGTAAAGAGGATAATTTTCGCTGGGAACGGCTCAGTACTCGGCTTAATGATTTACAAAACGAAGTGTTAGAGCTGGAGAAGCGCGAACCGAAACAGCTCACTGGCGACTCCAACTAACCGCAACAGGCATGACCCCTTTGAGCACAAGAAGAACGCCTAGTGCGACTTTAACCAACCAAGCTTTTCTGCAATAACCCTTGATGGTGTCTTTTTTTTATTCTGATCAAGCATGCTATACCTACTAAACCACTCAGCTTTTATGGGAGGGGGTGGCGGTCGGATGACCGCCAAAGAATGAAGAGCCGCAACACATCAAACATGGATTGCCAACCAGCCATGCTAACCATGGCGTTGGTAATGCTCAAGGAGAAAAATCATGAAAAGAGTACCGATGGTCACTGCTTTAGTTATTGCAGTTGTTTTTGGGGCACCCGCCATAGCTGATGATGACTCATCATTGTTACGGTTCGAGGGAGGAATCGGCGTGGATCCGGTTGCGGGAATCAGTGCTGGCGCTCCGCTGAGCAATGTTGTGCAGGGGGTCAGCCCGGGCGGACGGCCGTGGGTGATCAAATCACTTAGAGCCAAGGTGATGTCTGGCGGCCGTATCAAGGTTAAAGGCGAAGGATTGCTACTCTCGGCCACCGACAACATCGGTGGCGTAGGTGGTGTCACAACAGTGGCGGCAACCCTGTTCTGTAGTGGCGGTGAACCTGCGGGATACAGCTCCAGCGGTGTACCATTGAATGCCAGCGGCGACTTCGAGATAAAGGATATGCTGACCGGCCTACCGCCAACCCCCTGTGATAAGCCGGTGCTCCTGATCCGCAATGTCACGGCAGGGGTGCCAGGCTCCTGGTTTGCTGCCGCAATCCCGAAGAATTGATTGCAGAGCGAACAACACCATCATCTGCAAGTGGCGCAATCACTCCCGTGAGTACTTCTGGTCACGAAATTTCATGCTGCGGCCTTTTTCGAGCATCACACGCACTTCACAGATGAAGTTTCGCTGCAATGGTGCGGCGGCAATGAAAAAGGGCGCTGTCACGCACGAGACAGCGCCCCCCTTTCTGTTACCGTTGCGCGTTTTGCTTAACGGCCTAACACATCATTACGGATGCTCTCGGCAATCGCCGCTGCTTCCGTAATCATATCTCCCGGCACACCCAACTCGGTCAGAGTGGTGCTGAGACTTTCCATCACCGCGTCGAAATTGAAGTTGGCTGTAGTTCAGGTTCAGCAGCATCCCACCGACATCAGTGCGGCCAGGGGGCTGGATGGTTTTGATGAGACCTCAGCCAATGCCCAAACATTCAAACGTCTGATCACCGAGCTGGAACAACTGAACCACAACAACAGAACCCGCTATCAGGAGCTGGCCCCCAGTTTTAATCGTTACTACTCGATGCTGGTTGCAACACCAGTGCTGATCGCTGTGATTGTCCTGCCCTTTAGCCTGCTTGCTCAGATGCTGAATCAGCTTCCCATGATCAGACAGATGCTGGCACAGATTGCCCAAGATAATCTGGTAGGGGCTAAGTTAACGAACATTCGTAACGATGAGATTGGCGCACTGGGCAAAGAACTGACGCTCCAGGTACGCGACGTCGTCAAACAGTTCAAGGTTGGCTAAGATGAATAGAAAAAAATGGCTCAGCGGCTAACGCACTGCTCCCGCAGACGCACAAAATCACTGTGTGAGACATAAATCAGATCGCACACTCGGCGGATGAGATGCTCTTCGTACTTATCCTTATCGAGATCAGTAAAGGCAACCTGCCACATATTCTCAATCACCTTGAGCTTCTGCGCATAATCAAAATGATCATTGACTAGGCGGATGAACTCAAAAAGGCAGGTAGCATCTTCCATCTCACCTTCGGCCATCGCCACCAGCTCAGCAGTCTCCTGCCCTGACAGTCCAAACATTTTCTGTACAGCATCGGCAATGTTTTTTCGCTCATCTGCTGCGATATGAAAATCAGCACGGGCGACTTCCAGCAACAGTGCCGCCGTCGCCAACTGCAGCGCCCGTTGCGGGCTCTCATGACGGCGGCCACCGCTGACCGATTGAATATTAGAATCAAAAAACTGACGAATCCCTTTGAGCATCATTTATCCTGATATTCGTAAACGGTTAGATTCAGTGTCAGGAGAGGCAATTTGAACGCCAACGTCTGCACCAATGGTTACTCACTGCGAATCGCCGTAACTGCACGGCCGGCAGCGCCCCCCGTAAAGAGTTGCACAACGTTGTCATAACCGTTGTCAGACGCCTCATCCACTGCCCGTTTGCCATTAGCATTGGTCACCGTCGTCTGCGCACCCGCCTTGAGCAGTGTTGCCACTGCGGCCTGATGGCCACCTCTGGCAGCAAATATCAGCGCAGTCATGCCGCCGCCACCCGCCGCATTGCTGGCGTAACCCAGCTCTGGCCGTTCGATCACATTGACGTCTGCCCCCTTATCGAGCAACGCTTGGATCAATTGGTAGTTGCCACTCTTGGCTGCCTCCATCACTGGCGTAATACCAGCCGCATTTGCCTGCCCGGCATTAGCGCCCTTTTCAAGCAATGCACTAGCGACATTCATGCGACCGTTTTCGACCGCCACATAAAGCGCCGTCTTGCCCATCACTCCACGATGGTTCACATCGGCACCGGCCTCAATCAACAACTTCACTACTTCTAGGTGTCCCTGCTGCGCGGCACGCGTCAGCACACTGTCACGCCCCATGGCATCTTTGACCAATGAGAGGTGATTGCTGCGCCCCTCCGGCTCCTGGCTGTTGGCATCGGCACCGTGATCCAGCAGTGTTTTCACCAACGCGTAATTACCCTGAGTCGCGGCGATGAAAAGCACCAACTCGCCCTGACGGTTGGTCACATCAAACCGTGCGCCGTGATCAAGCAGATACGCCACTGACTCGATGCGCCCCGCCCGACCCGCCGCAATCAGGGCGGTATCGCCCCGTGATGCAACGGCCATCAGCTCCCGTTCGCTCAACGGCGCGGAGGAACGGCTCATGGCAAATTCACGCAGCCCCAGCGGTACAAAATTGATTTCGGCGCCCGCCTCGACCAACTGCTGTAGCAGCGCCAAATGCCCTTCATGAGCGGCCGCCAACAGCGGAGTCACGCCATTACGATCAACATAATTGACGTTAGCGCCATTGGCCAAAAGCTGCTTGCCTTTATAGCTATCACCCAAGCGCGCCGCCTTCACCAACGCCTCGTCAGGACTCAGGCCGACATAGGCCTGATCATCCTTGGCGCCAGCCTGTTTCAGCAATGCCATGATGGTTGAGTCCCGTTTATTCCGGGCATAGACCAGCGCTGACTCGCCGTGGGTATTATTGATATTGGGGTTGGCACCATTCTCCAGCAGCAGTTGGGTAATGCCGGGCCAATCGACCACCTCACTCGTCAGCCCGTGGGTGGCGGCATACATCAGTGGCGTAAAGCCGCTATTGGGTTTATTGGCAGGAATGGTGTTTTTCAGATTGGGGTTGGCTGCGGCATTAAGCAGCACCTTGACGGTACTCAGATGGCCATATTGCGTCGCTAGGAACAGGGCGGTCTCACCCTGATTATTTTTATCATCGACGCTGGCGCCTGCTCCAATCAGGAGGTGGGCCAGCTGATAATCACCCCGGGCAGCCGCGCTCATCAACGCTGTGTGAGCCTCATCATTGGTCAGGTTGATCTTGGCACCACGCGCCAACAGCTGCTGAACGATAGCGCTTCGACCATTGCCGGCCGCCGCGATTAGAGCAGTATCGCCATAAGGGTTACGGCTGTTGACATCCATGCCACCATCCAGCAGGTAGTTGAGCACTGTCTCTTCGCCATAACGGGCCGCTAGGATCAGGCGCTGCGGGGTGGCATCGACCAACGTCGACGATGATTGCGTCGCTGTTTGAGTCTCGGTGGAGCTCGGCGCTACTGCGTTGGCCGCCGCAGACTCATCCATTGCGGGAACAACCTCAGCCACTCTCTCCGACACAGGTGTCTGCTGCGCCAGCGGCTGACTTGTAGCGCAACCGATCAACAGCAACGCTGCGCTGCTGAGCAACCCCCAAGCGGATAACGACTTTAGGTGAACTGTACGACGATGCTGCATATAATCTCCCCCATAAATGAGTTACGCACCTTCGGTACCATCAGCCAATTCACGTCATCCATGACAGGGAGCGGACGAATAACCGAGCGAAACACTCGTAAAAACCCATGCTACACCATAGCAACTACAGTGCAAGCACGGTTACTGAACAGTCTCTGCCTCCAGCGACCGCCACAGCGACTGCCCGCCAGCGCTCTTATCGACCAGCGTCATGTAAGCCTCGTGGCTGGCCAGCTCCTCAGCGGTAGCGCAAATCACCCGTAGTGGTGGCCGGTCATGATCGAGCGGCCGCACCTGCTGGTGCTCTTTCCCGCGGCCCTCCTGTTCCGCATCAAGCAGCAACAGCGCCTGCCCACCCGTCATGGCCAGATAGACGTCGGCCAAGATCTCGGCGTCGAGCAAGGCACCGTGAAGGGCGCGCCCTGAGTTATCTATAGTATAGCGTTTGCAGAGTGCATCCAGGCTGTTGCGCTGACCGGGGTGCATTTTACGCGCCATGCCGAGGGTATCGAGCACGGTGCAGTGATCCAACACCTTGCCCCACTGCGGCCCCAGCAGTGAAAATTCGTAGTTGATAAAACCAACGTCGAAAGGGGCATTGTGGATGACCAGCTCTGCCCCTTTGATAAATTCGAGAAACTCGGCGGCGATGGTGGAGAAGGTCGGCTTGTCGGCCAGAAAGTCGTCGGTAATACCATGGATCTCGATGGCACCTTCGTCGATAGCCCGCTCAGGCTGGATGTATTGGTGGTAATGGTTGCCGGTAAGGCGGCGGTTGAGCAGCTCCACACAACCAATTTCAATGATCCGGTGGCCGTCGCGGGTCTCCAGACCGGTGGTTTCTGTATCGAGGATAATCTGCCGCACGTGTTTACTCCGCTGCCTTATTTAACGTCAACTCATCAATGCCACGATTGGCCAACTGATCGGCCTGTTCGTTTTCGCGGTGACCGCTATGTCCCTTAACCCAACACCACTGCACCTCATGGGTGCTGCGCGCCTGATCAAGGCGCTGCCACAGATCAACATTCTTGACCAATTGTTTGGCCGAGTTCTTCCAGCCATTCTTCTTCCAACCATTGATCCATTCGGTAATGCCTTGAATCACATATTTGGAGTCGGTGGTCAGCCGCACCGTGCTGGGGCGGGTCAGCGACTCCAGCGCCTTGATGGCGGCCATCATCTCCATGCGATTGTTGGTGGTATCAGCTTCGCCGCCGTACAGGGTCTTCTCCTTGCCCTTGTAGCGCATCACCACCCCCCAACCACCAGGGCCAGGGTTGCCACGACAGGCACCATCCGTAAAAATTTCGACTATTTCCGACACGATGTATTCCGGGTTGAGGGGCGCACTAGATCGCCCAACATCCGCCGCCGTGGCTGCCAGCGTGGTTTGATCGGGATGACCGTCGTCACCCGCTTCTGCACCACCAACAGATAAGCGCCAGCAAGACGTGGCCAGAGGCGTTGCCCCAACCACTCCATAAATTTCAATTTTTGCAGCACACTGCGGCTTTTTAAAGGGGGGCGGAAGAAATAACGCTCCTCTTTCACCACATCAAACCCCATCAGTGCCATCCAGTCTTTTATGCGCGTCATACTAAGGAAGTCACCACACCAGGGGGCATGCCCCTTGCGGCCACGCAGCAACCGCCAGAGCCCCCAAAGGCTCCAAGGGCTAAAACCCAATACCACCACATAACCGTCGGGAATCAACATGCGCTCCACCTCGCGCAGGATTTGGTGCGGGTCGCGCTCAAACTCCAGGGTATGGGGCAGCAGCACCACATCGACACTGTCCGAGGCGATGGGCATGGCGTCGGGATAGGCATAAACACCCGGACGCAACGTCTCGCCGCCACCATCAGGGTCGAACAAAACGCGATGGGAGATGCGGCTAGTCGCGAGCAGATCATCCCCAAGTAAACAGCCGACCTGCACGATGTGATAGCCAAACAGCGTTGGCAAAATCTCGTCGATATGGGCGCGCTCCTGCTCCAACAGCAGCTGTCCCACCGGGCGGTTATACCAAGCCCGCAAACCCTGGCGAATCTCGTTGATCTGGCAACGCTTCAAGCCAGCGATCATGTCATACCCCCCCTAGTCGCGTTACCATTAAGCTCTCCTAGCAAACAATCAGACACCTACAATGATGAAGATTCAAACCATCCCCGTCTTTGCAGACAATTATATCTGGTTGATCCCGTTTGGCGACCATCTGGCCGCCGTGATCGATCCGGGCGATGCCCGCCCCGTGATTAAAACCTTGCAACAGCAAGGTCTGACACTCGCCGCTATCCTTATTACCCACCATCACCGCGATCATGTGGGTGGCATTCAGGAACTACTGAAGATCTACCCCGATGCGGTCGTCTACGGCTTTGCTGCTGCGGAGCAGATCCCCCATCTCAGCCACCCCGTTCGCGAGGGTGACACCATCACACTAGGTCAGTTCGAGCTAGTAACGTGGGAGGTTCCGGGCCATACCCTAGGTCACCTCGCCTACTACGGCCACGATTGTCTGTTTTGTGGCGACACGCTATTCGCCGCCGGGTGCGGCCGGTTATTGGGCGGTAGCGCCCAGCAACTGCACGAATCTCTAAATAAAATCAAGCAGTTGCCGGACAACACTCATCTCTATTGCGCACACGAGTATACCCTATCAAACTTGTGCTTTGCCGCAGCGGTGGAACCAAATAACCGCCAGATAGTCGAACGGCGGTCGATAACTGCGGCCAAGCGCCAACACGAGGAATCCACAGTGCCCTCAACACTGGCGTTGGAGCTCGCAACCAACCCCTTTCTGCGCTGCAACAACGCAGAGGTAAAAGCAGCTGCCGAACAGTTCTGCGGCCAACCATTGAACAGTGAGGCCGAAGTCTTTAAGGTGTTGCGCTACTGGAAAGATTGTTTTGATTAACCACTATCAGCCACACCGGATATACTCGTCCGCCCGATAAATTAAGGAATATTAACGCAGTGATGTGCATGGGAAAAAAGAGCAACAACCTCATCAAGAGCTGCCTGAGCAGCAGTTTGGTCATACTCCTCGCCGGCTGCATGAGCCAATCCAATAATCTAAAACCCGAAGGAGCCCGCAACCACGCACCTGCGCTGGCTGAGAAGCCTATCTCCATCAGCCCCACCCACGAACAAACCATCTCCGCCGGGGATGAACAGCTCAATCTCGAAGAGACCCTGGATACCGAGTTCCCGGAAGAAAATGTAGCCCTCGGCGAAGATGAAGTGCATGCCGACGATGAGCCCGACAATGCCGTTGACGACCCTACGGTGGAAGATGAAAGCGAGACCAGCCAAGCAATCTTCAGCGCCGCCAAAGATCTGCTCACCAAAAACGCCATCAACGAAGAGGCTGCCCGCAGCAATAACATCTGGCCACGAATTCGCGCCGGTTTCAGCCTGCCTGACCGGGACCACTCCAGAGTACAGCCGGACCGTGAATGGTTTACAAAAAACCAGACCTATCTTGACCGCACCTTCACCCGCGCCGCCCCTTATCTGCACTATATTATTGAAGAGGTTCAGGCCCGCCAGATGCCAATGGAGATCGCCCTGCTCCCCGTAGTTGAAAGCGCCTATCAACCTTTTGCCTATTCCCGCAGCCATGCCGCCGGCATCTGGCAGTTCATTCCTGGCACCGCCAACGCCTTCGGTCTGAAAATCAACTGGTGGTATGACGGGCGTCGCGACATCCACGCCTCCACCAACGCTGCGCTCACCTACCTGCAAAAATTGCACAACCAGTTCAATGGCGACTGGCTACTGGCGCTGGCTGCCTATAACTCTGGTGAAGGAACCGTCGGCCGTGCCATCGCCAAAAATGAGAGCCTCGGGCTGGGTACCCGCTTCTGGGATTTGGATCTGCCGCAGGAGACCCGCAGCTACGTTCCTCGCCTACTGGCCATCACCGACATTGTCGATTCACCAGAGAAATATGGCCTGACCATCCACAGCATTCCCAACCAAAAATTGCTTAAGTCGGTCAATGTGGGTTCACAGCTGGATCTTGCCATCGCCGCTGACATGGCCGGCCTGACCCTAGAGGAGCTCTACACCCTAAACCCCGGATTCAATCGTTGGGCAACCGCCCCCAATGGCCCACATCAGCTACTGCTGCCACTAGAAAAAATCGCCAGCTTCAAGGCAAAACTGGCGACATTACCCGCCACACAACGAATAAAATTGACACGACATGAGATCAAGCGTGGTGAAAACCTGGGCAAGATTGCCAAAAAATATGGCGTCTCCATCGCCGCGATTCAGCGCGCCAACAAATTGAATGGCAGCCTCGTTCGTACTGGCCAGGAACTGATAATCCCAACCTCCAGCCGCGCCAACCAAGAATACCTTCTGACCGCTGATCGACGCCTGGCAACTAAACAGAGCAGTCCCAACGGCAAGAAAAAAACCCTCTATATAGTACGTAGCGGTGACTCACTCTGGAAAATTTCTACCCAGCAAAAGATTGCGCTAAATACCCTCGCTGCCTGGAACAACATAACGCCAAAAGACACCCTGCGCCAAGGCCAGAAACTGGTCATCTGGAAAGAGGGCAAACAGAGCACCACCAGAATCAGTCAGCCCGACAGAACCCAGAAGGTTAAATACCGTGTACGTAGTGGCGATTCGCTAGCGCGTATCTCCCAGAAATTTAACGTTAGCATCAGTGACCTGAGGGAGTGGAACCCCACTGTCCGCAGCAAACACATTCAGCCCGGCCAGCAACTGGTGGTCTTTGTTGATATCACCAAGGTTGCTGATAATACTTAGGCGCAACCGCAATAACCACTCAAGAGACCGGCTCCACGCCGGTTTTTTATCGTCTCTTAGTCATGCTCTGCCAACCACCCCTCCTGCCCCATCGAGACCGCCTTGATCATCGCGTAAACCTCCTGCCCGGGTTGTAACGCCAAGGTGTGCAGCGATTTGCGACTGATGCTCGCCAGCAGCGGTACCCCCACATCAAGCTTTACCTGCACCGCGTGATGGTCGGCAAGCGGTACGCCGATCGCCACTACTCGTGCCTTGAGTACATTGAGCACACTGGTAAGCGATGCCGGTGGTTGCAGCGCCAGCGAAATGTTGCGCGCCAATACCTGCACTCGCAAACCGCTACCGACACGACTCTGCTGCAACGGCACATAGAGTGACTGGCCATGCAGATCGAGCCGGGTCAGCGCAAACTCTGGTTCATGGGCCGCCACCTGCGTCTCCAACACCGCGCCCGCCAACGCACCGAGTGAATCGACCCAGCGCAGATCACTGCACACATCCAAGAGCGGCCCACAGGCCACCACTCGCCCATGACGCAACAGCAACAGCGTCTGCGCCAGTGGCAAAATTTCTGTCAGTGAGTGGCTGACATAAAGCAACGGCAAGCGCAGCTCACTGCCGAGACGCTGAATGTAGGGGAGTATCTCTTGCTTGCGCTGCTGATCAAGCGAGGCCAGCGGCTCATCCATCAATAACAGCCGCGGACTGCTGAGCAGCGCCCGACCAATCGCCACCCGCTGCTGCTCACCCAGCGAGAGATTATCCACTGCGCGCGCCAACAGCGGCTGCAACTCCAGCAGCTCCACCACCTGCTGCCACTCAATAGTACGTTGCTGTGGTGTGACTCGCTTGTAACTAAACTCAAGATTGCCCAGTACGCTCAGGTGAGTGAAGAGACGTGGCTCCTGAAAAACGTAACCGAAACGACGTGCGTAAGGTGGCACGAAGATCCCAGCCGACTCATCTTGCAGCACTTCATCAGCGAGCCGTAGATAACCCGTAGACGCGCGCTCCAAACCGGCGACACAACGTAACAGTGTTGATTTCCCCGCACCGGAAGGACCAAAGAGCGCGGTCACCCCCTGCGCCTGAATATCAAACTTGGCATCGAGAGAAAACCCCGCCAGCGCCAACGCAAAACGAGCCTCTAAACAACTCATCGCCGCACTCCGCGCTGCATACCATAGACCAACAGCAATACCACAAAACTAAACAGCAACAGGCCTGCCGAGAGTGTATGGGCCGTGGCGTAATCAAGCACTTCAACATGCTCGTAGATGGCAATCGACAACACCTGCGTCTTACCAGGAATGCTGCCGCCCACCATCAGCACCACACCGAACTCCCCCAGAGTATGAGTAAAACCGAGTACCGCTGCCGTGATGTAACCACGTCGCGCCAAAGGCATCACCACCGAAATAAAAGTATCAAAGGGACGCGCGCCTAACGACCAAGCAGTCTCCAGAGGTTTGCGTCCCATGGCAGCAAAAGCGTTCTGCAACGGTTGCACCACAAACGGCAGCGAATAGACGACCGATGCAATCACCAACCCACTAAAGGTGAAGGTCAGGGCGGACCCGGTCAACCCCTGCCAGGTTCCCCCCAGCCACCCTTCGGGCCCGAGCAGAATTAATAGATAAAAACCCAACACCGTCGGCGGCAATACCAAGGGCAATGCCACCACTGCCTCCAGCGGGCCACGCCAGCGTGATCCGGTGTGGGCCAACCACCATGCCAATGGCGTTCCCAGCAGCAGCAATAATACGGTTGTTACTGTCGCTAATTGCAGCGTTAGCCATACCGGCGCCAGATCAATAGTGCTCAATCACGCCACCTTGTTAGCTGTCACAAAAATTTCCACTCACCGTACGTGGCTGCCTGACCGTGATACTTGCCCTGCTCATCCAGCACATTCCAAACCGTCACATTCTCGATTACAAAACGGCGGCCATTTTTGGCGATGCGCACACCGCTGTAGTTATCAATAAAACCATGACTCTTCACTGCCTGCAACAACCGCTCACGTGCTTCACGATTAGGCTGCTCTGCAGAGCGGCGCGACGGCAGTGAGGTGAACTCATCCCAGCTCATACCAAACAGACGCAAGGCAGTTTTGTTGCCATAGTTGAAGATTGGCGGTTCCTCAGTACCATGGGAGACCAGCACAAAGGGAGCATCATCCAGCGCCTGAAACAACTCATCGGAAGTACAATGTTGATGCGTATCCAACAAGGTACGCCCGGTAACACGCTCATAGCTGGTATAAAGAAGTTTAAGATGCGATTGCAGTGATTCAATCGGCATCGGCATGGAAAAATCCCAGTTCAGCCAACAACGCCAAGGTGGTCTTATCAACCTCCATACTGCTCAATGCCAGTGCACTCACCCACGCCACCTCTATCACCGCTTCACCACAACTCAACTCGCCGCCAAGATAGTCCGCCTCAATCTCAATGATGATCCTATGCTCAGCCACCTGCTGCGCCGACTGCGGCAACATCAGATCATAGTCATGAATCATCG
Source organism: Tenderia sp. (SeqCode) (assembly GCA_043755075.1). Lineage (GTDB taxonomy): Bacteria > Pseudomonadota > Gammaproteobacteria > Tenderiales > Tenderiaceae > JAKFXL01. Next base: position 1,598 of record JAYUTP010000155.1, on the reverse strand, counting down.
CCCCGCTGGTACCGGATCATCACGCTTCACCGGCAGCACATTTCCGTAGCGCACCACCACCGCAGCCACATAAACCTGCGGCTGCTTTGCAATCACATCACTCATATTCCAAAACCCTTTCATGGCCACGGCAGCCAAGCAAAAACACCTAGCCTTTCTTGTCTACCCCCATTGATACGCGTAAACTTGGGGTCTTTATGCACAAAAGGGCTTTATAACTATGCAAATAGGCAAAAACAAGGTGGCCATGATCGCCTACACCCTAACCGATAACAGTGGCACTGTCATCGATCAAGCAACGGCACAAGAACCTTTTGCTTTCATCCAGGGGATTGGCAATATCATCCCCGGATTGGAAAAAGCGCTGGAAGGCAAAGCTGTTGGCGACTCGATCACAGTATCAATCGAACCCGCTGAAGGTTATGGCGAGCGTGATGACTCCATGACGCAGGTTCTCTCTACAGACATGTTTGAAGGCGTTGATGATATCAAGCCCGGTATGCAATTTCACGCCCAAACCAGCCAAGGCATGAGCGTCGTTACCGTGGTCAAGGTTGAAGATGATCAGATCACCATCGACGGCAACCACCCACTCGCCGGCGTGGTTCTGAATTTTGACGTCAATGTGCTTGAAATTCGTGACGCCACCGAAGGTGAGATAGAGCACGGTCATATTCACGGCGATAGCTGCGATCACTAACTCAATTACGACGGCGTAATCGCTGATTTTAAAAAGGCCCGATCAAATTGACCGGGCTTTTTTATTTCAGCTACAGTCTTGCCACTATAATTTATCGGAGAAAGAAATGAAATTAGAGAACCACATCGAACAAGCCACCTTTGCCGGTGGTTGTTTCTGGTGCATGACACCACCCTTTGAGTCTCTCGATGGAGTAATAACCATCGTCTCCGGCTACAGCGGCGGCAAAGAAATAAACCCCACCTACCAACAGGTCTCGGCAGGCGAAACAGGACATATCGAAGCAGTACAGATCAGTTTCGATAACAGAAAAGTCAGCTATCAAAAATTGCTCGAAATTTATTGGCAACAGATCGACCCCACCACACCGAACCGTCAGTTTGCGGATGAGGGAGCCCACTATCGCAGCGCAATTTTTTATCACAATGAAACACAACGTCAGCTAGCCATGAGTTCAAAAGAAGCGTTGGAGCGCAGCGCCCTTTTTTCTGCCCCGATTGTGACCGAGATGTTACCGTTTAAGAGTTTTTATCCTGCTGAAGAGTATCATCAGGAATATCACAAGAAGAATCCCAGCCGCTACAAACAATATCGCACCGGATCAGGACGAGAGCGGTTTCTGGAGAATGTTTGGGGCAAAAAAGACTAGCAATGGGCAACACAAAAAAGCACACCCTAGCGCGGCAGGTTGAGCTTCGTGCTTTAACTCAACCTACGCACTATTTATTAAAATATCTCAACGCATTACTTATTATCTGGCGCGCTCAAAAACCAAGTGCAACATTTTCAGGGGATAATATTGCATGGGAAAAAACTACGATCAATTGAGCATTGAAGAGCGAACAATGATACAGACGCAACTGGCGATGGGGATCAAACCTAGTGCAATTGCCAAGTC
>JAYUTP010000154.1:0-16475 GCA_043755075.1 Tenderia sp. (SeqCode) | reverse complement strand
GCTGGCAGCGGTCAACGCCATGGCTGATGAGTACGCCCGCATCGGCGTTGAAGAGGTGGACACCGTCAAGTCGGGCCGCACCCACTTGCAGGATGCGGTGCCCACCACCATCGGTCGCGAGTTTAGCGCCTACGCCTGGATCCTGCGCCGCGCCGCCCGCAATATTGAAGCGTGCCGCGATGGTCTGTGTGAACTGGGACTCGGTGGCAGTGCTGCCGGTACAGGACTCAATACCTCGCCCGACTACGCCAATCGTGCCGCGGCTGAACTGGCGCGGTTGATGGGCGAGAAGGTTCGCCCGGCTGATGATCTGGCGGCGCAGATGCAATCAACCCACGACATTCAACGCCTCTCTTCCTCCATCCGCGATCTCACCCTTGAGATCACCCGCATTAGCAACGACATGCGCCTGCTCTGCTCAGGCCCGCGCACCGGCATCGGCGAGATCCAGTTGCCGCCGGTGCAACCCGGCTCCTCCATCATGCCCGGCAAGGTCAACCCGGTGATGTTCGAGATGTTGAATCAGGTCTGCTTTCAGGTGCTGGGGCAGGATGCGGCGATTGGCTATATGACCCAGGCCGGCCAGCTCGAACTCAATGTCATGATGCCCGCCATGGGCTCAGCCCTGTTCGATCAGATGGAGTGGCTCACCAACGCCATCAACGCCGCCACCGAGTTTAACCTCAAGGGGTTGAAGATCGACCGCGAGCGCTGCAAGGAGTTTCTGCATACCAGCTGTGCGCTGGCCACCCTGCTCAATACCAGTATTGGCTACATGAAGGCCGGTGAAGTGGCCAAAGAGTCCGAAAAGAGCGGCCGCCCGGTGCGCGACATCGTTGCCGAACAGGGGCTGATGAAGGCCGATGAGTTTGATGCGCTGGTGCTCAAGGCCGCGCGTGATGGGCGCATCGACTAAACTGTTCGTCATATTGATAGAGAGCGGAGGGGCCATCCGGCCCCTCGTTCATTTTGGGATAATGAGATGATGGGCGGCGCACCACTGAACAACTTGCCAGCATTGGCGTGACTATTGGCCGCGTTATTATTTCGATTGAGTTGCCGGGGTCTGAACGGCAGAGCAGGGAGCGGTAAAAAATTGCGCTCCCCACCCTTGAAACTCCTAAACCCACTCCCCATATAACAGGCACCTTCTCGTTCGAGAATGTTATATCTGATACTAGTTCTTTAAATAACAGTGTTTTATGTTTTTCAGGAGGAACATACAGTGAATATTCGTCCGTTGCATGATCGTGTTGTAGTCAAACGTTTAGAGAGTGAGGCAAAGTCCGCTGGTGGCATCGTGTTGCCCGGTTCTGCCCAGGAAAAGCCCCAGATGGGTGAAGTGGTTGCCGTCGGTGCCGGTCGTATATTAGAGAATGGCGACAAGCGCCCCCTCGACGTCAAGGCTGGCGACAGGGTGCTGTTTGGCAAGTACTCCGGCTCCGAGATCAAGCTCGATGGCCAGGATCTGCTGGTCATGCGCGAAGATGACCTGCTGGCCGTCTTCGAGTAATCGATTTCTAACTGAACAATACACAAATAGATTCTGGAGATTCATAAGAAAATGGCAAAAATTATTACTTTCTCTTCTGAAGCCCGTTACAAGATGCTCGACGGCGTCAACGTACTGGCCAACGCTGTAAAAGTCACCCTCGGCCCAAAAGGCCGTAACGTAGTTCTGGAAAAGAGCTATGGCGCACCGACTGTCACTAAGGACGGTGTCTCCGTTGCTAAAGAGATCGAACTGGAAGACAAGTTCGAAAACATGTGTGTGCAGATGGTGAAGGAAGTTGCTTCCCGTACTGCTGATATTGCCGGTGACGGCACCACCACTGCGACCGTATTGGCTCAGTCCATCCTTAACGAAGGAATGAAGTCGGTTGCTGCCGGTATGAACCCAATGGACCTGAAGCGCGGTATCGACAAGGCGGTGATTGCTGCCGTTGAAGCGCTGAAGAGTATCTCCAAGCCCTGCACTGACACCAAGGCGATCTGTCAGGTTGGCACCATCTCCGCTAACTCCGACGAAGTGATTGGCAAGTTGATTGCTGACGCCATGGCGCGTGTTGGTAAAGAGGGTGTCATCACCGTTGAAGAGGGCACCGGCCTGGAAGATGGCCTAGAAGTGGTTGAAGGGATGCAGTTCGATCGCGGTTACCTCTCTCCTTACTTTGTCACCAACGCCGAGAAGATGCAGGCTGAGCTGGAAAACCCGCTGATCTTGATCTGCGAAAAGAAGATCTCCAACATTCGTGAATTGCTGCCAGTGCTGGAAGGTGTTGCCAAGTCTGGTCGTCCACTGCTGATCATCGCAGAAGATGTTGAAGGCGAAGCGCTGGCGACTCTGGTGGTCAACAATATGCGCGGCATTTTGAAGGTTACCGCTGTTAAGGCCCCTGGTTTCGGCGATCGTCGTAAGGCGATGTTGCAGGATCTGGCGATCCTCACGGGTGCCACCGTCATCTCTGAAGAGGTTGGTTTGTCACTGGAGAAGGCGACTATCGAAGACCTTGGTACCGCCAAGAAGGTCGTTGTTGGCAAAGACAATACCACCGTGGTTGACGGCGCTGGCCTGCGTGCTGACATCGACAGCCGTGTTGCTCAGGTCCGTGCTCAGATGGCTGACACCACCTCTGACTATGACCGTGAAAAGCTGCAAGAGCGTCTGGCCAAACTGGCAGGCGGTGTGGCTGTCATCAAGATTGGCGCGACTACCGAAATCGAAATGAAAGAGAAGAAAGACCGTGTCGACGATGCTCTGCACGCAACCCGCGCAGCCGTTGAAGAGGGTGTGGTTCCTGGCGGCGGTGTAGCACTGATCCGTGCCCTGCAGGCGATCAAAGACCTGAAGGGTTCTAACCACGATCAGGATGTAGGTATCAAAATCCTGCGTCGCGCCATGGAAGAGCCGCTGCGCCAGATCGTCGCTAACGCTGGCGACGAGCCATCCGTCATTGTCAATAAGGTTGCTGAAGGCAAAGGTAACTACGGTTACAACGCTGCCAGCAGCGAATACGGCGACATGGTTGAAATGGGTATCCTTGATCCAACCAAGGTAACCCGTACTGCATTGCAGAACGCTGGTTCTATTGCCGGCCTGATGCTGACGACTGAAGCGATGATTGCTGATAAGCCAAAGGCTGAAGCAGCAGGTGGCGGTATGCCAGATATGGGTGGCATGGGTGGCATGGGCGGTATGATGTAAGCCCAAAAAGACCAGCAACATCGGTCGTTAAAAAGGCCTCGTCATCACTGGCGGGGCCTTTTTGTTTATTGGATTCTGAATGGCATTGGTGCCGATTTTTTCAGGATTAAAGGCATCCGCTGATAATATTTCCAGCAAAACAGCACAAACTCCAACTAAATACCCATCCTCACCAGCTTGCCATCAGAATATCCGATTAAATAGCTCAGTTATGGCGGTAAGGTTGTGTTATTCCGCATAAATCACATGTTTATTTTCTTAATGTTTATTCAGCTTAACCGATAATATTGTTGGGCAGGGGGAAACAACGAAGTGTGTCTGCAAGGAAGCAGAATATAAGGAATAAATAATGTATCAAGAACATAGTCATGAGTTTGCGGCCGAGACGGCACGCATAGCCCGTGCGGCGCTTCCTTTGGCCAGTCAGCACCAGCTTCCTATCACGCCGACCACTTACGCAGTACTTTACGACTACGTTGCACAAAGCAATCAGCCACTTTGTGACGTGGTGAGTAAAATGATTGCCCAGAATAAACGATTGACTGTTTCGTCGGTGAACGACCTGTACCGTCAGTTTGTTGCCAGCAAGGGTGAGCAGGATCTGTTCGCGTTACGTGATGATTTGATGGGGATACTGGCGGCAACTCTGGCATCGTTACACGATATGGGGGGGCATAGTGATCACTATCAGGTTGGCTTGGGTGAAAACCTGAAACGCATTGATGGCCCCGGTTGTAGTGTTCAGGAGTTGCGCGAGATTCTATCTAATCTGCGCACCGAAACAGTGCGCGTACTCGATGCAGAAAAGATACTTAATACACGCCTACAGCATGCCCACAGTGAAATTGAATCGCTTCGCCAGGACTGTTTGCGCGCACGCAATGAGTCGCTCATTGATCCATTAACAGGGGCGTTGAACCGGCGCGGTTTCGAGCAGAGGCTTGCAGTGCTTTGTCATGAAAAGCCCGCTCAAGATTGTGATGTCGCGCTATTGATTATCGATATAGATTACTTCAAGCGGGTCAATGATCAGTTTGGTCATCTTGTTGGTGATGAGGTTATTAAGTTTGTGGTGGCGGCGACCAAGGAGACTGTTCGTGGCGCTGATGTGGTGGCCCGTTTAGGTGGGGAGGAGTTTGCGGTGTTTTTGCCAAACACCTCACAAACAGGCGCAATCCAGGTGGCGCACAACATTAGGCAGCGCATTTCGGCAACTGCCTTTCGGAAAAAATCCACAGGACAAAAGATTGGTGTGATTACCGTTTCGATTGGTGTTTCAAAATACGCCTTGGGCATGACTCAGGATGCTTTCATTAATGCGGCGGATAAGGCGCTCTACAAGGCCAAAGAGTTGGGTCGAAATACTGTGTATTGTGAGAGCCATGATAGATAGCCTCATTGAAACCCGTGACGGCTCTAATCTGGCCAGACGCGTCTGGATGGTATGATCGGCAGTGGTGTTTCGGGTACTGAGGGCCGTGGCGTAGTCTGCGTTTCTTTCTGCTTTACTGCGCTTTCTGACGGAGTTTCATCCTGCTGTGCCTTTGCCTGTTTTACGCTGTTGGCGAGTTTTGTTGCGAGTGGTTGCTTCATAATTATAAAACCTCTTTGATAATGGATTCAATTTCTTGGGCGGCAGCTTCACCGCGTTTACCTAAACAGAAAACACTTGCACCTTCAATAGCCGCAGTACGGTAGATGGCACGGCGGCGTAGGTTGTTTTTGAGTGATGGGATATCAAACTCATCCAGAGCCTGCTGCATGGCGCGGGAGATGGCGTTACGTGGTTCTACCTGATTAACTACCAGATAGGCACGCAGTGTTGGATTTCCCAATTTGGCTTGTTCCACAGCATTGGCCAATCGGACACTCGCCCACAGGTCTATGGGGGAGGGCAACACTGGAATCAGCATGGTGTCGGAGGCGGTCATGGCCAACCGCAGGGTGTCGGTTTCCAGTGTCGGTGGGCAATCAATGACGATGTATTGGTAGTCTTGGCGGAACTGGTTGATCTCGCGGGCCAGGTTTCCAGCCAAGGCGATGACCGAGACGGGGAATGGGCGCTTTTCGGGTGACTGGCTGCTCCACTGCCCGGCGGATCTTTGTGGATCGGCATCCACAATCAAGGTGCGGCCACGGCGGGCAAGCCCGGCAGCAAAATTCATGGTCAGGGTGGTTTTCCCCGTTCCGCCCTTTTGGTTCGTGATTGAAAATACTCTTGCAGACATAATTTAGTCGTTCATCCATATTCGATACGGCGTCCAGACTTTAGCATGATTTTTTGTTTGGGTTATTGAAATGATGGGTTATTAAAAGGGTGCGGGGTCTAATATCGGGGGCTGTTTTGCATGAAATGAGGTGGCGATGGAGGATGAATTAGGTGCCCTTCCGCGTAACCATTAAAATTAGTTTGTCAGTAATGGCGAGGCTGCCCATGAGTAAAGACTTGCTCAAATCATAAACAAAAAATATCCAGGCCATTCGCTTCTTCGAACGAATGGCCGGATATTCCTAATCACTTTGCCGTTAGGGGCGTGTTAACCAAAAATTGAATTCACCGCTGCCTGCCGCGCTGCTCAAGCTCCAGCGGTAATAACCCACGTTACCGTTGTAGCGAATGCGCTCGGAGGAGGATGTTCCGGCAGAGCTGGCAACTGTGCTCCAGCCACGTCTATTCCAGCGTTGGAGGGTGAGGTTGAAATTGGTGCCCGCGGCTCCTTCAAGCCATCCTTCATGGACGCCGCTGCTATTGCTGTAGTAATGACTGCCATTGGGTTGATATAAGGTTTGTCCTGACGACAAACTACCCGTGTAGCTTTCGCAGACGGTGCAAGGTGCGCTTGACTGCGGTGCAACTACGTCGATAGCTGTGCTGCTGGTATTAGTAGCGCCACGATCGTCGGTGACGGTGAGCGAGGCTGTGTAGTTTCCGCCTGTGGTGTAGCTGTAGTTTGGATGTTGCAGCGTGGAGCTGGCACCGTCACCAAAGTTCCACTGCCAGCCGCTGATAACACCGTCAGCATCGCTAGAGTTGTCGGTGAACTGCACATTCAGGTCAGTGATAACGGCGCTAAAGTTTGCAACGGGGGTTTGATTGGTGGCTGCGAGTGTGTAGTTCACGTTTAGGTTGAGCGCTGAATAATCAGCCGTGGCGTGAAGCAGTATGTGATAAACCCCCGTCGTGGGTGTGGCGAAGAGACAGGACTCGGTATTGGCGGTTCCCACTGAACTGCAATCAAAAGCGTTGAGCTGTGGTGCGCTGCCGAGACGGACATAAAGATCGGCATTGCCGCTACCGCCACTGCTGCTGATGTTTAAATTACTCGCGCCATTTGGCACTGTAATTGTGTATAGACGATCACCATTGAGGGTGTCGGCAATGTTGGATACGGTTTCGCCGTTGTTGAGTGGTATGGATGCACGTGCACCAGTCCCTGCAAACAGTGATTGCAATAGCAAGTTGGGAGAACCTGTGCCCGCTGAGCTGACTTTACCTGAGGCCGCATTGCTCTTTAGCGCTGCTTGGACTTCAGCAGGCGTTTTGCTGGGGTTGGCTGCTAGGTAGAGTGCGGCGACGCCCGCAGTGTACGGTGAGGACATAGACGTGCCGCTGATGGTGTTTGTGGCATTGTTAGCGCTGTTCCAGGCGGAGGTGATGTTGACGCCAGGGGCAAAGATATCCAGGCAAGTGCCAAAGTTGGAGAAGCCCGCGCGCACATCGGTGGCGGCGCTTGCCCCGACGGTAATGGCTTCGGCCACCCGCGCCGGGGAGCCGTTGCAGGCGTTGGCATTGCTGTTGCCAGCTGCCACGACAAAGCTTACGCCACGGGCAATCGCGTTACGCACGGCGTTGTCGAGCGCGGTGGAGGCACCGCCACCTAGGCTCATGTTGGCCACGGCGGGTTTTATGTGATTTGCCGCGACCCAGTCAACTCCTGCTATTACCCCGGAGGTGGTGCCGGCCCCCGTGCAGTTCAGTACGCGCACGGCATAGAGCCGAACCTCTTTGGCGACACCATGGATGCTGCTGCCGACGGTGCCAGCGACATGGGTCCCATGGCCGTTACAATCGTTGCCATTGCGCCCGTCGCCGATGCTGTCAAAGCCAGCCACTGCTCGCCCGCCGAAATCAACATGGTTGAAAAAAATACCGGTATCGATCACATAGGCATTCACATTTGCCGCCGTGTTGTTGTAGGTATAGCTGGAATCAAGTGGCAGATCGGTCTGATCGATGCGATCCAGTCCCCAAGTGGCGTTAGTTTGCGTGGCATTGATGGTAATGATCTGATCCGCTTCCACCAGCAGAATATCGGCATCGGCGGCGAGCAACCGGGCTTGGCTTAGGCTCATTGTGGCGCTGAAACCGAGCACTGCGTTTTGATAAACACGGTTCACTTTTGCACTGTGCTTACTCGCCCGAGCCTTGGCAAACTTTGCCACATCGGGGAGGAGCCGCTTCGCAGGATTGCTATCCAGCGATGAACGTACCTTGTTGGGATTGATCAATACAATATATTCATTCGCGATTGCGTTTGGCCCCAGCTCAAGCGGTGCCGCCTGCGTCATGGGGGAGAAGGTGAATGAGATCATTAAAAACGTGAGTAGGCGTATGGCCATAGAAATTCTCTCCTAAAAAGTATGGTTTAAATTTTTACGCCAAAACGGCGTGGCATATCCACTCGAATCGACGAATTAAGCGGGTTCACAGTATCGCAGATTTTGCTTTACCATAATACCTTGTTAATAGTAATGTTATAGAATGTTTTGTGTGTTGGCTTTGTAACAGGTCCGTTTCAATGTTTCCCTTCAACCTCTTGGTATTCCCGCGTGAATACGCAAGGTGGTTGATATTTCTATTAAATATTGTTGATAGCAGTAGCTAGCATCCAGCAAATCGCCCGGATGAAATGAAATAATGCGTTGCAACGATGTTATTGGTGCGGTTCACTTGATGCGCCACTACCCTGTGGTTTTTAATTTTTTCTTTTGCTCAGCGGTGGCCTCAGCCGTTCTCCCGCGCAAACACCAAAATGCTATTGGCGGGAATGACGACGTTGGCTGAACATGGCAGTCCATGCAGCGGCGTATCGGTCGCATAGATGGTGCCGCTGTTGCCTGACACTTGCGGGTTGGGGTAGTTGTCGTAGCCATCGCTGTTGAAGATTTCGCGCCATTGGCCGCTTTGTGGCATCCCGATTTGATAGTTGTTGAATGTCGATTCGCTGAGGCTGGCGATGATGACGACATCTTTGCCGCTTCCTTCGATCCATCGGTGCCAGGCGATGACGCGGTTATATTCGTGGACGTGAAAGACGTTGGTTGCTTCGTCGCGCAGTGCTGGTTGTTCTCTTCTCACTTTGAGTAGCTCCTGTGTGAAGCGCAGGTGGTTGGCCATGTGGGAATCTTGTTCAAGCCCTTGCCACCAGATGAGTGCGCCGCTGTCGGGACTGTCGCTCCAGTATTTGTCTTCGAGGAATTCCTGACCCATGAAGAGCATGGGGATGCCGGGGCTGGTGAGCAGCAGGCCATTGGCGACGCGGGCGCGGCTGCGGGCATACCAAGAGCGCGAGCTGGTGGCGTCGGCGAGGGCGGCGATGCGGGGCTGGCGGTCGTTGCTGTTTTCGCGCCGTTGTAGGTCGTGGTTCTCCAGATGCTGCACGGCGCGCCAGGAGGCGCTGAAACCGGCGGGGCGCTGGAGTGCGTCACGCAGTGCATTCATGCTGAGGTGGGCGTTCTGTCCGTGTGCGGCCTGGGCCAGTAATGCGCGCACGGTGCCACGCAGGCCGGGGTGCCAGACGGCATCGAAGCCGGCGCCGCCTTGTGTGGTGTCGCGCATCACCCATGATGGATCGTCGCGCCAGTATTCGGCGATGTTGATCGCTTGCGGTTTGAGGAAGCGCAGGGTGTTGGTGAGGTCTTGCAGAAAACGCCAACCATCCGTGCCGCCATCTTCGTCGATGACGGTGACTTGGTCATAACGGAAACCATCGACGTGATATTCGTCAAGGAAGAGCTTGGCGTTGTCGGTCAGGAACTGCCGCACCTCCTTTTTCCAGAAAGCGAAGACCAGGCCGCCAGCGTGGCCTTTGTCGCTGAAGTACTGGCTGTCGTTGTTGTTGCCGGTAAAGGGGCGGTCGAAGAAGTAGAGGCTTTGATCGTCATGACCAAAGCCACCGGCATGGTTGTAGACCGCGTCGAGGATGACGGCGATGCCGTTAAGGTGGCAGAGGTCGATGAGCATCTTGAGCTGGTTGATCTGTCCTTCCAGATGTTGCTGAGTCAGTGCTGGATAGCCATGGGCGGCGAGCATGGTGTTGACCTTGGTCAGGTAGGGGGCCAGTGCGTTGGGTTCGACGGCGTAGTCCATCTCTGGCGAGAAGAGGTCGGTGCCGTTGTAGCCGAGGCTGTAGGGGCCTTGGAATTCGCCGATGGGCAGGGGTTTGATGGCGTTGATGCCAAGCGTTTTGAGATAGTCGAGGCGATCAATAATATCGAGGAATTTGCCGACACGGCTGCTGCGGGCGTCACTGCCGTCGGCGTTGGTGGCGTAGTAGCGACCGATGTGAAACTGGTAGATCACCAGATCATTGAAGGCGGGGGTGCGGTAGCCTTGGTCATGCCAAGGGTAGCTGTTGCTATCGCGGATGATGCAGTCGCAGTCGGGATAACCGTAAAACTCTAGTTCGCGGGCGTAGGGGTCGCGTTTGTAGGGTTGCTCGCCACGGCCGGAGATGTAAAAGCGGTAGTAGTCGCCATCACCCGCGCCGGGCATGAAGCCGGTCCAGGTATCGTCGCTGTGACGCAGCAGTTGGGTGGCTTCACTCGGCAGCCACGGGTCATCGCTGCCTTTGATGGTGTTGGAGTTGGCGGCGATACGCAGGTGCACGGCAATCGCCCGGTTGGGTGCCCAGACGCGGAAGGTGACGCCGCTGGCAGTGAGCGTCGCCCCCATCGGGGTGCTGTCGCTGATGTGATCCTGGGTAATGGCGTTGGCAAGACGCGACAGGGTTGAGGGGATGGCCGACTTGGTGGCGGGCGCGTTAACGCGCTGGGTAGCCGTTTTGGTTTTTTTCAGCTTGTGGTTCATGGCGGGCATCCTGAGTGAGGAGGGATGCTCATAAAGGTAGCTAAGGATTTTGGATTAACAAGCTTGGCGGGTTTGGGGTGTTGTCACGTACCCGGAACCAGCCGGCGATACTGGCCCGTGGCCGCTGGGTGATGGTCACTTCATGGGGAATCTCTTCGCTGACAAAACAAACCAACGTCCCAGCTTCGGGCAACAGCCGTTCAAATACCTCGTTTTTGTCATTGAAAAGCAACAGTTCGCCGCCATCGGTTGCTTGCCAGTTTTCGTTCAGATAGCCGACTACGCTGATGCGGCGCAGATTGTTGTTCTGGAAACTGTCGAGGTGCTTGCGGTATCCAGCGCCGGGGGCGTAGAGGGCGAAGTGGGCCTCCAGGTCGTTGAGACCGAGAAATAGCTCGCTGTTGATGCGCTGGCGCAGTCTCTCCATCAGCGCCAGGTAGTCGCGCTGGGGCTGGCTTTCGCCGTTGAACCAGCGGATTTCGTCACCACGAATGTCGCTGCGCAGGGTTCGTTGTTGCCCTTTGCCGATGCGGGCGGCACGCAGCCGGTCATGTTCGGCATGCTCCAGTAGCTCATTGTGCAGTTCAGTGACCAGTGTTGGGGAAAAAAAATGGGCAATGCTGCTCCAACCCTGGCTGACCAGATCATTGATGATTTTGTTGAAATCGGCGTCGACAGATGGGAGGAGCGCGGCGGCGGTGTGCATGAACGCATTGACCCGAAAACCACTGAGTGTGGTGCAGCAATTATGCCGTGTTTTAGGTGGCGCTCCAATAGCGGCGGCGCTAGTTTTGGCGGCGTTCCAGCTCGGCTTTGATCTTGGCCTTGGCGTGTGGCGAAAGGGCCTGATCCTGTTGTCCCTCAATATGGGCGTCGATACCGGGGGCTAAACGGTGCAGAAAGCGCAGCTGGCGGGCGTAGTCGCGGCACCTATGGCAGATAAATTGGTGCAGTGTTAATCCCAGTCGCTGGGGGACGCTGAGCTTGCGTTCCAGGCCTTCGGAGACCCTCGCGGCGGCCTGTTTGCAGTTCAACATGATCGATTCACCTCGCTGCTTTTTTCAAACTAGTTCCAAACCAGTTCTGCTCTAGGCACTGACGCAGGCGCATCCGCATCCGTGAAAGCAGGGTCCACAGGTTGTTAGTCGAGGAGAGGGCCAGTTCCTGACAGATTTCATCGCTCTCCATACCGTCGATCTCGCGCATGATGAACAGGGTGGCCATGCGTGGCGGCAGCCGCTTGATGCAGTCGTTGAGGATCTGCCAGAACTGTTCATTTTCCAGTGAGTTGTCAGGATTGGACCAGCGCCCGACATTGATCTGCCAGTGGCCACGGCCGTCGAAGCTCTCCTGCTCCAGGCTGTCGATCGATTGCAGTTCCTCATCATGGGGACGTTCGCGTACCGCCTTGCGGATATGATCGATGATCTTGTATTTGAGTATGGCGATCAGCCAGGTCTTCTCCGAGGAGTTGCCGGCAAAACGGTCGCGGGCCTGGAGTGCGGCGAGGAAGGTCTCCTGCACCATCTCTTCGGCGGCCATCGGGTCGCGCAGACGAAACAGGGCGTGGCGGTAGAGGGTGTCGCCGTAGAGGTCGGGCCAGTGATTAGGGTCGGATAGAGACATGGCCGCTTATCTTACTGGAGTGATGGCATTATTGAATAGAGGAAAGGTGCCGCTGCTTAATTAAACAGTGCCGTTCAGCACATGGCGGCAGAGGGGAATGTGATACAGTTCGCGAACCGAATTGAATGCCGTCCCTAGCTGGAGTACGGGATAGGTTGGATGATAATGAAGCAAGTTTCCATGTCGATACGTTTAATCAATTTTTTCCTCCTGTTGCTGCTGGTGGGGTGTTCTAATAACACCAGTCCATTGCAGCCGGGTACGGCGCTCGATGATGATGGTCTTGTAATAGATGCCAGACCACTTACCAAGGTGCTGGTGGTGGGGGATGCCAGCACGCCCAAACTGGCTGATTTCCTGCGTGACAGAAATCTGGATGTGTTGGATGTTCCTTATATCCGTTACGCTGCCTCCGATGATTTGAAGATTGGCGGGGACTACATCGTCTGGAGCGACAACCGCAACGATACTGGCGACGGCAATCTCGACATCTACGCCTACCAGATTTCCACTCATCAAGAGTTCGTGGTGACCAAGACGCCGGGCAAGCAGTGGCTGCCCTCGGTTGCCGGTGATTACATCGTTTGGGAGGATTATCGCAATGGTAGTGCTGATATCTACGGCTACCAGATCTCGACCAAGACCGTGTTTCCGATCACTACAGCGATACAAAATCAGCTCTTTCCGCAGACCGATGGCGTTAATGTGGTCTGGTATGACCAGCGGGGTGGTACGGCGGATGTTTATCGCTTTCAGTTGGCGGGTGCAGGTGGCAGCGTCTATCCGGTCGAGACCGGGGTGGGGGATCAGTGGTACCCACAGGTCGGGGGTGATTATATTGTTTGGCAGGATTACCAGAATGGCTATAACGATGTTTATCTTTACCAGATCTCTACGGGCACCAAAACAAACATCACCAGTGGCACGCCTAACAGTAGCCAATATCAGCCCCAACTTCAGGGTGACTACGTGGTCTGGATCGACAATAGAAGTGGTAATGATGATATCTATGCCCATCGCATCTCTACGGGTGGCTTGATTAATGTGGCAGTACAGGCGGGGCAGCAGCGTAATCCTCGTATCTCCGGCAGTCGGGTGGTGTGGCAGGACAACCGCAGTGGTGATTTTGATATCTATAGCTACCAGTTGCCTAATGGTGGTGAGACACGCCTTACTTCACACACAGCAGATCAGACGCTGCCGCAGATCGCCGGTGACATGGTGGTGTGGCAGGATCTGCAAAATGGCCACTATGACATCTATGGCTACTCCTTTTTAACCGCCAGCGAATACCGTATCACCAGCGATGCCACTGCCCAGACTCGCCCGCAGGTGAGCAATGGCCGCATTGTCTGGTTGGATCAGCGCCGTGGCGTGGTGGATGTGATGTGGAGCGTTGATTTAGGCACCACGCTGGGGTTGGCCACCAATACCTGGCGGACGCCCGCAGGCATCATTGGTGATGTTTCTAAGTATGAGGTGGTGGTATTGGCAAGCGATTTTATTTCCGCCGCCGTCATGCTGAATATCTATGATGCCGCCTTGGCGGCAGGTCTGGGTGTGGTGGGGCTGGGTGGGACGGGCCTCTCTTTGCCCAGAGCGCTGGCGGACGCTGGTCGCTACGGCATCTCAGTGATACCTAGTACTATCCCCAGCACCCCAACCGTCGGCTGTGCGCCCATGGAGATCAGCACTACTCCCTCACAGGAACAACTGCACCCACTCTTCAGTAGTATTAACGTTAGCGGTCTGGTGGCACTGGAGAATACTGGCGCCAAAACCATGGATGAATTGGTGATCAGCACCGATACCAGTGCGCTTGGCAGTCCGTTTACCTGGATCACTCAGGCCATCTTTAGCCAAAACATGTGCAACCCTGGCAAAGGGGCGCTGGTTGAACTCACTGACGGTAAGAGCAAGGTAGTGCTGGATGGTTCGGCGACGGTGGCTGATGGTTATCTGTACTGGAACAGCGATCGCTGGGACCTGCTCTACAATGAAGTTAACTATGTCATTCCTAAAAAAAACTAGGCATCTAAATAGATGCCTGATTGGCTGTGCTTGGCGGCGGGCTTGAAGCTTTTTTATTGTTGTTAGCGATGGAGATTCAGGAGAGCTAAACAAAGTCAGCCACGAAAATAATCACCTGAATATGTGGGTTTTAGCCGTGGCTATCCTACGATAAAATGTTTAAAAATGTAGGCATTTACTTTTAATGAGGGGTCTGTGGTGTCATCACTTAAGTCTAAAGAAAGTCTTAGTGGGCCGGTCAATCTCAAGGCCTATTTGAGGTTTGTTATCAAACAGGAAGCCTCTGACCTTTTCATTACGGCAGGCATGCCGCCGAGTTTGAAAATTGATGGCACGGTGCGACCGCTGGGTGATCGTCCGCTCTCCACTCAGCAGGTTGAGACGCTGGTGTTTGGCGTCATGTCACCAGCGCAGCGGAGTGCGTTTGCTTTGCAGCTAGAGGCAAATTTTGCAATCCATGACCATGATGTTGGCCGATTCCGCGTCAACGTCTTCCGCCAGCAAAATGATGTTGGCATGGTCATTCGCCGCATCAAGACTGATATCCCCACCTTCGAAGAGCTGCGTTTGCCGAGTCAATTCAAAGAGCTTGCCATGGCCAAGCGTGGTTTGGTGATTGTAGTGGGAGCGACCAGTACCGGTAAATCCACCACGCTCGCATCGATGGTCGGATATCGCAACGCCAACAGTCTTGGTCACATTGTTACCGTGGAGGATCCGGTGGAGTATGTGCATCAACATCGCAGCTGCATCATCACCCAGCGTGAAGTGGGGATCGACACTCACAGCTTTGAAAATGCCCTCAAGAATACCCTGCGCCAGTCACCTGATGTGATCATGATTGGTGAGATTCGGAGCCGCGAGACTATGGAGCACGCCATCGCCTTTGCTGAGACGGGCCATCTGGTGTTGACTACCTTGCATGCGACCAATGCCAATCAGGCGCTTGAACGCATTATTAATTTTTTCCCCGAAGATCGCCGTCAGCATTTGTTGATGGATCTGTCGCTCAACCTCCGGGCGATCGTGGCGCAACGATTGGTGCCCCACGTCAGTGGTTTTGGCCGTCGCGTAGCGGTGGAAATAATGCTCAATACACCGCTGGTTGCCGATCTCATCATGCGTGGCGACATATATCTGTTGCGTGATGCGATGAAAAGGAGTCAACAGGGCATGAAGGCTTTCGATCACGCTCTGTTTGAACTCTATCAGAATGGCGAGATCAGCCAGGATGAAGCGATTCATCACGCCGACTCGCCCAATGAGGTGCGCCTGATGATCAAACTTGGTAAAGGGATAACACCTGACTTGGCCTTCGCGATGCAAGGCATGACACTTGAAGATGAGCGTGAGCGCGAGACCAGCCTAAAACCGCGCCGCTTTAAAGATCCCGGCGAACTATTTTAATCCAGCCCTAATCCAGCACGGCGATGGCCTGGGACTCCAGGCCAAAGGCCTCGCCGAGACAGGTGCCCGTCTCGGTCATTTTTTTGTTGCCACTGATGAACAGCTGCATTGCCCCATTAGGTTGTTGTAACCAGTGGCGCGCCAACTCCACAACATCACCACCAAAACAGCCTGGCGGCTCATCGACATGAGCGATACGACAAGCGACCGACCAATCTTCCAGCAGTGGCATGGTGGCGATTACGCCAGCGGGCAGAGAGTTGATTATGATGCGCGACGGGGCAGGACGGAAAGGAATTGCACCGCTGAAACCGAGCAGCACCAGCAGTGAGTGGCGGTGCTGCTTGCGCAGCGTATCAGCCAGAAAGACGATTGGGGCGAGGCCCAGATCCTCGGCAATCAATAACGCTGTGACCGGTGTGTGTGGCAACTGGAACGGTTTACCTAGCAACTCACAGTGAATAGCGTTCTCGGAGGATGCCCACGGTGGCATTGTTGTGCTCAGTAACTCAACCCACTGTTGTCCGGCGTGGTTGCGCATCACTGGCAGCAGCACGTCCTCGATAGCCAGTTGCTGCCCCGCCGCAACCTGCTGGCTGAGGAGCGGCAGTTGCAGTCGCAACAGCTGGTAGCCGCCCGGCAGCGGGATTTTACCCAGCAATCTGCCTGTCTCAGATTCGTGGCGTTGAGTCATCTCCGTTTTGGTCAGCACAATTTTGATGGTGGTTTACTCATCTAGGTAGATACGCACTAACTTCCATTGATTGTTTTTCAGTTCAAACAGCAACGGGTCAACACGGAACGAGCCATCGGTTATTCGCTGTTTTTTTAGTAATAAATTTTATCGTGCTAATAAAGTCCATGGTGGTGTTGCTGATAATCGTCATCTACTCAATTTTCATTGTAGACCATCACGCCGTTGATGAGGGTCTGCTGCACTTGGCCTTTCAGCTCCCAGCCGATGAAGGGGGTGTTGCGGCCGCGACTGAGCATGGTTGCCTTGCTCAGTGACCAATATTCTTCAGGATCGACCACGATCACATCGGCAGGACTGCCGATACTCAACGTACCGGCATCAATACCCAGAATCTGCGCTGGGTGCACGGTGACGAGGGC
>JAYUTP010000153.1:0-2248 GCA_043755075.1 Tenderia sp. (SeqCode) | reverse complement strand
CGCCACCATTGCAGTTTAATGCGTGCCACGTTAGTGTCTGTGCACTCATCAACAACATCATCCACTTCGCGGCAAAACGCATAAAGTGCAGTAATGGCTTGCCGTTGCGGGGGCGGCAAAAACAGAAAACTGTAATAAAAACTCGAACCGCTTTTAGCAGCTTTATCTTGGCAATATTGATCAGGGGTCATCGCGGGCTTATAGTTAGGGAGTTTAGCTAAAAATTGTAACATAGTTCATGTTTTATACGTCCGCGATGGGTGGTGAAACTTTTAATATCTAGCAGTTTTTTTCACGGTATCACCTGGCTTGATCAGCGAGCGAGACCGGTCACAACACCCGCTTCAACGTCCGGCGAGATAGTGGCAGGCACTGGCACCATTACTGTTGTCGGCTCCTCGATATATAATAGCCTTCTTTGCGCTTCCGAGACTGGTTACACCATCGTGCATGATTCTCTGAAAAAACTCGCCACACAAATTGACCTTTGCATGCAATCTGACCGTCAGCGTTTGCGCCAGCGTCTGCAACGATTGCGCAATAATAGACCACCTGAGCAATTCGAAACGCAGGTGGCGGCGTTGAGCGCCAGGATTGCAGCATCGGCACAACGGCTGGAGCAGCGCCGCGCACATTTGCCCGTGCCCAATTATCCCGAAGAGCTGCCGGTGAGTGAGCGGCGTGCCGAGATCGCGGCGGCGATCAAGAAACATCAGGTAGTGATCGTGGCAGGTGAGACTGGCTCCGGCAAAACCACGCAGCTGCCCAAGATTTGTTTGGAGGTGGGGCGCGGCGTCAGCGGCATGATTGGCCACACCCAGCCGCGCCGGATTGCAGCACGCAGTGTGGCGGCACGTATCGCCGCTGAGTTGCAGAGCGAGATGGGCTACCACGTCGGTTACAAGGTGCGCTTCTCTGACCATACCCGGCCGGAGAGTTACATCAAGCTGATGACTGACGGCATTCTCTTGGCCGAGAGTCAGGGTGATCCTTTTCTTAATCAATACGACACGCTGATCATCGACGAGGCTCATGAGCGCAGCCTCAACATTGATTTTTTGCTTGGCTATCTCAAGCAGTTGCTGCCGAAGCGCTCTGATCTAAAAATTATCATCACTTCCGCGACCATTGATACCGAACGTTTCTCGCACCACTTTGATGGCGCCCCCATCATTGCGGTTACGGGGCGCACCTATCCGGTGGAGGTGCTCTATCGCCCTCTGCGCAGCGACGAGGAAGATGAACAGGATCGGGACATGCAACAGGGAATTCTCGATGCGGTGGATGAACTGGCGCGTCACGGCCAGGGCGATGTGTTGATCTTTCTGCCCGGTGAGCGCGAGATTCGCGAAACCGCAGAAAGCCTGCGCAATCACAATCCACTGCACACCGAGATCCTGCCTCTTTTTGCGCGCCTCAGTGCGGGTGATCAAAACAAGATCTTCCAGCCGCATATAGGCCGACGAATTGTGCTCGCTACAAATGTTGCTGAAACCTCGCTGACGGTGCCGGGTATCCGTTATGTGATCGACCCCGGTCTGGTGCGTCTCAGCCGTTATAGCCATCGCACCAAGGTACAGCGCTTACAGGTTGAGAAAGTGTCGCAGGCATCAGCCAATCAGCGTGCTGGACGGTGTGGTCGGGTGGCACCGGGTATTTGTATTCGTCTTTATGATGAAGAGGATTTAAAACTCCGCTCCGAGTTCACTGAACCCGAGATTAAGCGCAGCAATCTTGCGGCAGTCATCTTGCAGATGAAGTCGCTGAACCTCGGTGACATCGAGTGCTTCCCATTTGTCGAAGCACCTCACAACACCATGATCACCGATGGTTACAAGCTGCTTGAAGAATTGGGGGCTGTCAATGCACAACGTGATCTCACCGAGACCGGTCGTCAATTGGCGCGGCTGCCACTCGATCCGCGTGTTGCGCGCATGGTACTGGCCGCGAAGCATGAGGGCGCGCTCAGTGAAGTACTTATTATCGCCAGCGCTCTGAGTGTGCAGGAGCCGCGTGAACGTCCTTACGATAAACAGCAGCACGCCGATGAGAAACATAAACTCTTTGCCGACGAGCGCTCCGATTTTATCGCCTGGCTCAACCTGTGGCGTAGCTATCATGAACAGGCGGCGCTCCTCACGAAAAATAAATTGCGGCAGTGGTGTCACCAACACTTCATTTCCTATCTACGCATGCGTGAATGGCATGAAGTCCATGTGCAGCTTAAAACAGCCGTTAAGGAATTGGA
>JAYUTP010000152.1:0-3834 GCA_043755075.1 Tenderia sp. (SeqCode) | reverse complement strand
CTGTGGTGGAAGTGGGGGCGAATCCATCTGCTGATGGCTCTTTCCCTGGCACCGCTGACGCTGCTGCTGTTTCAAAAGGCATCGCTGGTGTCGCCGTTGGCCAATTTTGTGGCGGTGCCGTGGGTGAGTTTGGTGGTGGTGCCGCTGGTGTTGCTGGGGTGCCTGCTGTTGCTGGTGGTGCCGGTGGCGGGGCAATGGTTGTTGGAGTTGGCGAATGGCTGCCTTGACCTGATCTGGCCCTTTCTGAATTGGTGTGCTGGGTTGCCAGTGGCGCAGATCTATCAGGCCTTTGTTGGGGAGTGGGTGATCATTCCCGCCATGATTGGTGTGGTCTGGCTGCTGGCGCCACGCGGCTGGCCGGGGCGCTGGCTCGGTGTGGTGTGGCTGGCGACGGCATTCCTGCTGCCGCATGCCCGACCGGCCCCCGGTGAGGCGTGGTTCACGCTGCTGGATGTGGGGCAGGGGTTGGCGGCGGTGGTGGCGACGGAGCAGCATCTGCTGGTATTTGATACCGGTCCCGGTTTCAGCGAGACCTTTGATACTGGTGAGGCGGTGGTGCTGCCCTATCTGCTTCAGCAAGGTGTGCAACGGGTCGATATGCTGGTGGTCAGTCATGGTGATAATGATCACATTGGCGGGGCCAAGAGTCTGTTGGAGTCGTTTCCGGTGACGCGTCTGCTGACTAGTGCTCCTGAGCGGCTGGAGTCGCACCATCCTGAATTGTGCCTGGCGGGGGAGCAGTGGAGTTGGGACGGTGTTGGCTTTGAAATACTGCATCCTGTCAGCGAATTTTTAAAGAAGGGGAATAACAACTCCTGTGTGCTTAAGGTAACAACGGCAACAGGTTCACTGCTGCTGACAGGGGATATTGAACAGCAGGCTGAACGTGCCCTGCTGAGTCGTGATGCAGCGAAGTTGCGGGCTGATCTGTTGGTGGTGCCGCACCATGGCAGCAAAACTTCATCAACAGAGGAGTTTATTAGCGCTGTAGCACCGCGTTGGGCGCTCTTTCCAGTGGGCTATCGCAACCGTTATAAACATCCTCGTCCCGAGGTGGTGGCGCGTTATCGGGCACACAATATTACCTTGCTGGCGAGCGATCGCATGGGTGCAATCACTTTGCGGTTGGGGCGGGATGGAATCGAGATGCCAGAGGCATATCGGGAGACGGATGGCCGATATTGGACGCATCGTCCGTAAAATGGCTATTTGTCTAAATCAACGTTTGGCTGTCATCAAAAAATCAGTATGATTAGCCATTATTTTGCGATAGGAGCTTTGAACAGTGTTAGAAATCGTCAAATCTGGTGGTTGGTTAATGTACCCCATCATCCTCTGTTCGGTGATTGCCTTGGCAATTATCGGTGAGCGTTTCTGGGCTTTGCAGCGCAACAAGGTTTGCCCACAGCATCTGTTGGCGCAGATCTGGACCTGGATCAAGAACAAAGAACTAGATAACAGCCATATCAAAATTTTGCAGTCTGGCTCACCGCTAGGGCGCGTATTGGCGGCAGGTTTGATCAATCGTCATCATGACCGTTCGGTGATGAAAGAGTCGATTGATGAGGCTGGCCGTCAGGTGCTGGTGGAGATGGATCGCTTTCTCAACACCCTTGGCATCATCGCGCAGATCTCTCCGCTGTTGGGTCTGCTGGGAACGGTTATCGGTATGATTCAGGTGTTTGCAGCCATTACACTGGAAGGAGTTGGCAACGCTACGCCTCTGGCGGGTGGCATTTCCGTGGCATTGATCACCACGGCGGCGGGGCTTTTTGTGGCTATCCCGAGCCTGATGGCGCATCGCTATTTCGAGCGTAAGGTCGATGAGCTGGTGATCTCGATGGAGGCGGAGTCGATCAAGCTGGTAGAGATTATTCTCGGCATGCGTGAGCGCGATTTGCAGGAAGGGGCGTAACGATGAGTTGGCGTAAACATCGCCGTGAGCAGATCACCATTGATATGGCGCCACTCATTGATGTGGTGTTTTTGCTGTTGATCTTCTTTATGGTGACCACGACCTTTCGTGAGGAGTCGCAGATCGAAATCAAGCTGCCGCAGGCATCCAATCAGCCGATCGAGCAGGTGGGTGAGCCGTTGGAGATTCTGATCGATAAGGAGGGGCGCTACTATGTTGATAAATCCCCGCTGATCAATACTCAGATTGATACCCTAAAGCGGGCATTGCGTAAGGCAATGGAGGGGCGCACCGATCCGCCCGTGATTGTCAGCGCCGATGCCATGTCTCCGCATCAGTCGGTGGTGACGGCGATGGACGCAGCCCGCCAGGTGGGGTTGATCCATCTCTCGATTGCTACCCGCAACGTTAACGAAAAATAGGGCATCTCTATAAATCCGCTGAAGCCACGATGGCCGCGTTGTAAATGGGCTAAAAATGCTCATGTACTACGTGTACACTGCGCTTTTTCGCCCATTTCCGCCTTGCCCTCACGGCTTGATCGAATTTATAGAGGTGCCCAATAGTGTTGCTCCTCCCCAACACCCGCGGATGAAACGGCTGGTTCAGCAGTGGTATTCGCCGCGGGCCTCTGTGTGGCTGCTGCCGCTCTCTTGGTTGTTCTCTCTTTTAGTGATGTTGCGACGTCTGGCCTATAAGGCCGGGATGTTGCGCAGTTACCGTGTGGCGGCTGCCGTGATTGTGGTGGGCAATATCAGTGTCGGTGGTACTGGCAAGACGCCGTTGGTGACCGCACTGGTTAAGACATTACAACAGGCAGGCTATCGTCCCGGCATTATCACCCGTGGCTATGGTGGCCAGGCGCAACAGTGGCCGCAGCAAGTGCATTCGGATAGTGATCCGGTACTGGTGGGCGATGAGCCGGTATTGCTGGCGCAGCGCTGCGATTGCCCCATTGTTGCCGCACCTGACAGGGTGCTGGCGGCCAGAGAACTGCTGGAGCACTCGAACTGTAATATTTTGATTAGCGATGATGGTCTGCAACATTACCGTTTGCAGCGTGATATCGAGATTGTGGTGGTGGATGGCGTCCGCCGTTTTGGTAATGGCCACTGCCTGCCTGCCGGCCCATTGCGTGAACCGGTGTCGCGATTGAAACAGGTTGATTTCGTGGTGGCCAATGGCTTGGCGGCGGAGGGTGAAGTGGTGATGCAACTACTGCCTGGGATGTTGAGATCACTGCTTCATGGCGCTAAGACAGCTTCACTCTCAGATCTTCACGGCGAGCAGGTTCATGCCGTGGCTGGCATAGGCAATCCCTCACGTTTTTTTGATCTGCTGAAACAGCATGGTCTCATCGTGATTGAGCATCCATTTCCCGATCACTACGGTTTTGTGGCCACGGATTTGGCTTTTGGTGATGAGTTGCCAGTACTGATGACGGAGAAAGATGCGGTAAAATGTCGCCAATTTGCAGATGATGGTATGTGGTATCTGCCGGTAGAGGCGCAGCTGGATGATTCATTTTTCCACGCTTTTTTGCAGCAGGTAATAAGCTTAACTGGAAAAGGTTTATAACGATGGACAAAAAACTACTCGATATTCTGGTCTGCCCGGTCTGCAAAGGGCCACTGATCTATCACAAAGAGCAAAAAGAGCTGCTCTGCAAGGCGGATCGTCTTGCCTACCCGATTCGCGATGATATCCCCGTGATGCTGGAGGATGAGGCGCGTCACCTGTCGCTTGAAGAGGTGGGGCGTTGAAATTTACGGTAGTGATCCCGGCACGTTTTGCCTCTACCCGTCTGCCGGGTAAACCGCTGCTCGATATTGGCGGCAAGCCGATGATTCAGCATGTCTACGAGCGGGCGCTGGAGAGCGGTGCGGAGCGGGTCATTATCGCTACCGATGAGGTAAAGA
>JAYUTP010000151.1:0-2300 GCA_043755075.1 Tenderia sp. (SeqCode) | reverse complement strand
TTTCCCCGCAAACAGCGCTGAACGCGAATAGGCCGCTGCCTCAGCAGTACCGACAAATTCGCCTGCCGCGCACATGCCCTTGGTATGGCTGCGGCGCTCCCCCGCTGTCACTCCAAAGGCCGCCTCGACGGCAGACACCATTACGTCGGGCGTTACCGTAGATTCCGCCGCCATAGAAAACTGCGCCGGGCAGATCAGCACAGTACCAAGCAGCCATCTCGGCAAGCGGTTGTTATTGTTTTGCATATACATATTTTTCACTCCATGTGTTGTTGTAAGGCGATTGCTCATTGATAAATCAGCCTGCCGCCAAAACCAGGGGTAGCGTGATCATGAAGATAAACAGCCAGTGGTGACTGTTTATTCCCAGGCCGGATAAGTATTTTTTCACCGCGTTTTCCATAAAAACCCGCACAACAAAAACGGCACCATGATGGTATCGCAAAAAAGCCCAAAGTCCCTGAGCAGGCAGGTAACAGACAATCAACCACTGCGTTTAGCGCACACCGTTAGAACCGGGCAACGGGAAGTATTCCCAAGAACGAAAAAATTAAGGTAGGGAGTGGTGCGTTTTTCTGGAGCGGCGGTGGACACATTGCGTGCCCACCCAACGGTCAAGACTGGAGCAAAGGATTGTCTTCGCGGGGCATCTGCAGGAACCACCCCTGCTCAGTCAGTTGCCGCAATACATCAGCGGCATTCTCCTGTGCCAATCGGCGTTCCACGGTG
Source organism: Tenderia sp. (SeqCode) (assembly GCA_043755075.1). Lineage (GTDB taxonomy): Bacteria > Pseudomonadota > Gammaproteobacteria > Tenderiales > Tenderiaceae > JAKFXL01. The sequence goes on along the minus strand of JAYUTP010000151.1, from coordinate 1,571 downwards.
AGTTCAAACTCCAGCACCCGCTCAATCGGAGAGATCATCTTCAGCAGCACCTCCGGCACCTTCGACATATCACCCGTCTCAGGCAGATAGAGGTAGGTGAAACTCTTTTTGTTACTTCTGTAGACCGCGCACTTCATAGTCATCATCCTATTTTATATACAACCATTACCTCAGTAATTTTACCTGTTTTCAGTCACAAAGCTCATTTTTTAAGGCCCCACGCTTCATACTGCAGATGAATGTCCGTGCCGTTCAAGCGACTTCATAAGGTTGTTGTAAGTAAAAACCAAAAACGCCTGACCATAACACCAAGTCACTGTTCCGCATCCTGGTACACACTAAGGGACGCGATACCCCAAGACCTAAAAACGATCCGCGATGTCATCAAAGAACACCACGACGACGAGGATGATCTCACTGTCATCACCCAGGGCACCATATTCGCCACCTTCCCCGCCAGCGCCCCCACTTGGGCCATCATCGGCAGCCCGTGCTCCAATTAGCGCAGCGTAATCGGAGGAATGGAGAACTCCTGTCATGCGTACGATTACGCTAACGCTAATCGTATCTACAGGACTGTCTTTTAAGCTCCAAAAGAAATGCTCCATGAATCTGTTGTCCCAGCAGTTGCCACGGAGGCTCATGCTTTGCGTCATTTGATCGCCACAACAGTATTGGCGGGCATGGCTGCTGCAGTAGTTGGCATAACCTAAGTGGCTTGGATATACTACGACCAGTATCGTTAACTGAAACCAACATGACTCAGCTTCACCTCAAAAGATCACTGTTTCTGTTTCTGATCACAGCCTTGCTTGCTGTGCAGTGGTCTTCTGTGCATATCCATTTGGGGTCGCACCACGATCATAATGGTTCTCACCATCAACATACCTCCCAGGGGCACGCACACCATCTAGCCAATCACCACGTTAACGCGATCGATTCCGCGCATCAGTCGGTCGAGCACCATGTTGTCACACTGGACCATGAGTGCTCATCGCGAGTTGGAAATAGCCTGGATGATCACCCCATCATTCATCTTTCGGTGTTCCATCCGCTCAATTTTTCACCTCAATACAGTGAAGTATGGTTACCCGAACTAGGGGAAAGTCACTCCTCTTGGCTCAGCTACTCCACTGTCAGGTCACGCGCTCCACCGCTAGCCGTCGCATAAGTTCCTCCACATAAAAAACTACTTTTATCTGGGCGATGGATTCGTCCGAAACAATGCAAGTTGAGGTAATTATGTTATCTGTGATTAAACAATCGCGATGGCTGCTGGCTATCGTTACACTCTTGTTTGTAAGCCAATCCTTTGGCCACGGCATGTCGGAGGCTGAAAAACAGTCCATCATCGAAGGCGGCAATCTACGCTACCTGTGGATCGGTGCTACCCACATGCTATCGGGGTATGACCACCTGCTGTTTGTATTTGGCATTATCTTCTTCCTAACCCGCTTTAAAGATATCGTTAAGTACATTACCGCCTTTACACTCGGGCACAGCGCCACGCTGATATTGGCAACTGTTTATGGCATTCAGGTCAATTATTTTTTGATTGATGCGGTGATTGC
>JAYUTP010000150.1:0-8762 GCA_043755075.1 Tenderia sp. (SeqCode) | reverse complement strand
GCTAGGTCTCTCGGCCTTGGTGGCACTGCTGATGTGTGGCTTCATCCTCTTTGATACCAGCCGCATCATCAATGGTGGTGAGACCAACTACATCATGGCAACCATCGGCCTCTACCTGAGCATCTACAACCTATTTGTTTCTCTGCTGCAGTTGATGGGCTTCATGAATAACGATGACTGATTAGCAGCACGCCACACCCAAAACCCCGGCCTAATGCCGGGGTTTTTGTTTGTGTCCCAAATAGCAGCGTAAAAGGAAAATCACCATGGAGCATCAACACCCCTTTGCCAAGTTCATCCGCACCCTTGGTCGTGGCCAGAAGGGTTCGCGCTCACTGACTCAGGATGAGGCATATGAATCGATGGGGATGATTCTTGATGGTCTGGTAGAGCCAGTGCAGCTCGGTGCCTTTCTAATGCTGGTGCGTGTCAAGGAGGAGACTCCTGATGAGGTCACTGGCTTTGTGCGCGCCGTGCGGGAACGGATTGAGCTGCCCGGCAACATGCCTGCCATTGATCTTGACTGGTCCAGTTACGCCGGCAAACGACGGCAGCTGCCGTGGTTCATCCTCAGCGTGTGGTTGCTCGTCGATGATGGCGTGAGGGTTTTCATGCATGGATTGCAAGGGCGCAAGGATGATCGGCTTTACACCCCTGAGGCATTGGCTGCATTGGGGATCCCTGTAAGCGATTCAATAAGCGATGCAGCGAACCGCATTAATAACACCGGCTTTGCCTATCTCAATCTTGAACAACTCTTCCCGCGTCTGCAACAACTGATCGACCTGCGTGATTACCTTGGGCTGCGCTCGCCGGTACATACCGTTTCGCGCATGATCAACCCCTTTCAGGCGCCCTATCAGATGCAAGGAATTTTTCATCCCGGTTATCAGGCGATCCATCAAGGGGCCGCTGCGCTACTGAATCAACCCCATATGGTGGTGATCAAGGGTGATGGTGGTGAGATCGAATGCAACCCCGATGCCGAATGTACGCTCTACTCCGTCCACCAAGGGCAACTCGCTCAGGAGCAGTGGCCAGCGTTATTCGCGCGCCGTCATACCAAGCCAGCGACACTTGATGTGGAGCAGTTAAGAGAAGTCTGGCGTGGCAAGAGCAGCGATGAGTATGGCGTAGCTGCTGTGATATCCACTGCGGCCATCACACTTCACCTGATGGGGCGAGCGACTGATAGAGACAGCGCCCTTGAGATGGCGGAGGCACTTTGGCATAAGCGTTCAAAAGATCTTATTTAGATCTTTTTAATTGTCCAGCATAAGGTTTGAATCTTATGCTGAACAATAATAAAGAGATTGTTACTTAACACCCTGAGTACGTAGATACTCTTCGTAGGTACCGTTGAAATTCATAACGCCATGCGGCGTCAACTCAATAATCCGCGTTGCCAATGAAGAGACAAACTCACGGTCATGACTGACGAAGATGAGGGTGCCAGGATAGTTCTCCAGCGCCAGATTGAGTGACTCGATCGATTCCATGTCAAGATGGTTGGTCGGTTCGTCCATCACCAGAACATTAGTCCGTTGCAACATCAACTTACCGAAGAGCATGCGCCCCTCTTCACCGCCAGAGAGCACCTTCACCGATTTATTGGCATCATCAGAAGAGAACAACAAACGACCGAGAACACCACGGATCGCCATGTCATCATCGCCGGGACGGCGCCACTGGCACATCCAATCAAACAGTGTGCTGTTGGACTCAAAGTCAGCGGCGTGATCCTGGGCGAAGTAGCCAATGCTACTGTTTTCCGACCACTTCACAGTACCGCTGGTCAGCTCCATATTGTCACCCACCAATGCGCGTAACAGTGTGGTTTTACCGATACCGTTGGGACCGATGATGGCAACACGCTCACCCACCTCGATCATTATGTTGAGGTGTTTGAAAAGCGGCCTGTCGCCATAACTTTTACCCAGCCCCTCTACCTCAAGTGCTAGACGGTAGAGCTTTTTATCCTGGTCAAAACGGATGTAGGGACTAGCACGGCTAGAGAGCTTCACTTCATCGAGCTGAATTTTATCAATCTGGCGCGCCCGTGAGGTGGCCTGTTTGGCCTTGGAGGCATTGGCCGAAAAACGGCTAACAAAGTTTTGCAGCTCGGCGATCTGCGCCTTCTTCTTGACATTGCCTGACAACAGCTGCTCACGCACCAAGGTGGCAGCCGTCATGTAATCATCATAGTTGCCGGGATAAAGGCGCAGTTCGCAATAATCGAGGTCAGCCATATGGGTGCAGACACTGTTCAGAAAGTGGCGGTCATGGGAGATGATGACCATAGTGCAGTTGCGCGCATTGAGCACCGTCTCCAGCCAGCGGATAGTATTGATGTCGAGGTTATTGGTCGGCTCATCGAGCAGCATAATGTCAGGATCGGCAAACAGCGCCTGGGCCAGCAGCACACGCAGTTTCCAGCCCGGTGCAACGGCGCTCATCAGGCCAACGTGCTGTTCGATGGGAATCCCTACCTCTAGCAGCATCTCACCGGCACGAGACTCGGCGGTGTAGCCATCCATCTCGGCAAACTCCACCTCCAGCTCGGCAACACGCATGCCCTCCTCTTCGCTCATATCGGGCAGCGAGTAGAGGCGATCACGCTCCTGCTTCACTCGCCACAGGTCGGTGTGACCCATGATGACCGTATCGATCGGGGTAAACTCTTCAAAAGCAAACTGATCCTGGCGCAGCTTACCGACGCGCTGGTTGACATCAATCGAGACATTGCCCGCTGTCGGCACCAGATCGCCACCAAGGATCTTCATGAAGGTCGACTTACCGCTGCCGTTGGCGCCGATCAGACCATAGCGGTTACCGCCGCCAAATTTGACAGAGATGTTTTCAAACAGCGGCTTAGCGCCAAACTGCATGGTGATATTGGCTGTGGTGATCACGGATAAGTCCTGAGATTAAGCTAAATGAGGGCGCGCATTATCTCACAAATCAGACTACAACCCGATATAAATCCCAGCCGGTTAATCATCCCCAACCTTGCCACGCCCGGCCTTAATCTGTCCCTGGAGTTTCTTACTATCGAGCCGCCGCATCTGAGAGCCACGGGTCGGTTTGGTGGGTCTGCGGGTACGTGGCACGATGGCGACGCTCTTGATCAGCTCCTGCAGCCGTTGCAGCGCATCTTCGCGGTTTTTCTCCTGAGTACGGAACTGCTGCGCCTTGATGACAATAACACCCTCCTTCTGGCCACCGCTGCCCTGGGCACGGATGGCGTTGAACTCGATCTCATGATCAGGAATGGAGATGTTGTTGGAAATCTCTAGCATGGGCTTGCCTTTATTTTAACCATTCTTGATGGTCGGATCGAGGTGACGAAATCGCGTCCGCTACCCCTCTCACACCAACCTGTATGGCCATATAAATATTTAATTCATTAAGCCTTCGCCATAATAATTTCGAGTTTTTTGGCAAAAGCTTTCAAACGTTTCACCACCAGCCCACTACCACCTTTATCAGCGTTAATTGCTTCTCCCAATTTGCTCTTAAAAATAGTGTATTGCGCTTTTGAGTCGCAGTCATCGCCGCGCTCGTTAAGCTCTTTCCTAACGAGATCTTTATATTTTTTGTTTGTTTTATTAGAAAATTCGTCTTGTGGACGCAAAAGGGATAGAAACAGTTCTTCTGGACAGACGTATTCTATCGCTAGGATATTTTTTTGACACCATCGTATATATGCTGGCACGTCGGGGGTCGAGCCGACTATAGTTACTTTGCATTCCTTCAGTTTCTCAGTGAATTCAAGTAAATCTTTTGGTGAAAGACTATCTGGGTCAGGTGAAATCAGACTCATAAATGAACTTTGATCCCCATCTAATATCATTATGACCCGCGCACTATTGGTGTTCATGTGCGCAGGTATTTGGTGTGAAAGCATTTCTGATGCGCCAGCATTCGCAGCCCAAATTTCTGTTCTTTTTTGCAAGTCGTTAGGAACGTATTTCAGCGCTCGTTCAACATAAGCTTTAAGTAGAATGTCTTCTGTTATTACCGTTAATTTATGAGGATTTGGCTGGCCAAGACGGTAAAATGCTGTGCTTTTTGTTGCCTCTGTATTTACGATAGTGCCGTCTGTCGTGTCCTCCAGCACCACCAGTGCACACTCTGGCATCAGATCGACAATAGTTGGTGAGTGCGTTGCAATAACTATTTGCAGATTCTTGTCTTTAGTCTTTTGTAACAGATAGCGCATAAGCTCCGTTTGGGCACCGGGATGAAGTGATGTCTCCGGCTCATCAATCAGCAGCATGTCATATTGCTGAAGCTCTTCTACGCGAAGCACTAAATTAACAACAGCCAACTCACCGCTGCCTGCAAACGACTCAGAATAGGTATGTGCTGCTGTTTCAAAAATAACACTTGGCGATTTGTTTCGATCAAAAAGTTCGTGAAGTATTTTTTTGGCGGACTGATAATTTTTTCCGAGGATACGGTTTATGGTGTCTAAATTATTTATGGAAATATCAATATGTTCCACAGAAAAAATTCCACGACCTATTTTTACAGAAGTGGATTTATTTTCGATTGCAGCATGTAGCTTCTCTGACTTTTTTATAAAGAAATTTTGCCTGTCAGTCAGTTTTGTTAGCTCGGTATGATAGAAAAATCTATCAAAAGCACTCGTTTCTGATTTGGTATTGACATAGTAAACTCTCTTGTCAGTGGCTATCCATCTATCGCCACTTTCAGTCATGTAGTGGCTGCTTTCTGAAGTCATTGATGGCATCTTTGTCATGCCGTCTTTTATGGTCAGCCTAGAAGGCTCCCAAGATCTTTCTTTTTTCTTCGGATAAACTTTTCGCGACTGCACTTTTAAATTGATTTTTTTTATGTAGTGGGTGTACCAATATCTTGGCGGGTTAGGTTTTGTGTCTGTCCCTGTATTAATAGGATCAATTTTGGTGGAAAACCAAAATTTACTTGTACTTGAAAGAGCTGGCATTCCCCATAACGCGTGAAGCATTGAGCTCTTTCCACCACCGTTTATACCGACCAACACGGTAAGCGGAAACTTGAATTCAACTTTTGTAAAGGGTTTTATTTTTTTGAAATTAGGAAAAGTGGCATCGTGAATGAATTTATCAAAATCATTTTTTTCAAAACTCTGCTGTATTGAAGTAATCAGTTCTTTAATTGTCTGATTGCTCATGGTTTTATGCTTTCCGCCATTGCTTTGGCGTGCCTTGAAATAAACGGCGGCGGCAACGCATTTCCGATCATTAAACTAATGGCGTCCTTACCATGGCGAAGATCAAACTTATAGCTTGCAGGAAACCCCTGCAATAAAGATGCTTCACGTAATGTAATACCCCTGTTTTCTTCTGGATGCAAAAAGCGCCCTTTCGATGGGCTCCCACAACCACCAGTGATTGTCGGCGACGGCGCATCCCATTTCATTCGCCCATATACATCGCCAAAGCCTGTCGTTTTTTGATGGCACCTGAGTTGCAATGATTGCGGCAAGCTGCAACGGCTACCCCCATCCTTGGGAATGGCTGAGATTAAGGCTTGTACGCGTGGTGAACGGACACATAGTGCATCGTGCAAATCATCTCCACTTCCGCCCGCTTGAGGTAAATAGCTTATTGCAGTTTTAACACTGACTCTATCGTCAGATGGGGTTGCTATCATCGCTGAGCCAACGCGGCTTGCTGAAAGAATGAGTCGCTTGCGGCGTTGCGCTACTCCATAGTCGGCGACATCGAGAACCGCGTAGATAACTGCGTAGCCATTTGATTTAAGTGTCTTCACAAACGCCTTAAATTTTGCATACCCTACTAGCCCGGGAACATTTTCAAGCATGACCAGTTTAGGTAGCAGTGAAATAGTTAGGCGCGCAAACTCATCAATTAAATCATTGCGGTGATCAGCCGAAGCTTTAGGCTTATTCCTGCGGCGAATGCTAGAAAATCCCTGGCATGGCGGGCAACCTGCCAGCAGGTCAAGTTCGCCGCGGACTAGTTTTGAAACTTTTAGAATTTGCTCGGAAGAAACAGCTCGAATATCCTCTCCAGCAAACGGGATGCGTGAATGGTTTAGCTTGTAAGTTTCTCTCGATTTTTTATCAATCTCCACAGCGCAAAGTACGTTAAACCCAGCATCTTTTAACCCTTGAGTCAGTCCCCCGCATCCTGAAAAAAGATCAATAGCAGTTAGCTTTTTTTCATTTTGTAAATTCCATAGCAACCATTTTATTAAACATAATATAACGGATAGATGCTATAGATGTCTCCCTCAACCCACCCAAGCTAAGGTCTAAAATAGGGTTAGACTCGATATTTTCAGCGCAATCGGGGCGCGGTGACGGAATTACGTCCGTCACCGCGCCCACACCTCCAGCCAAAGGGGTTAGCTTCGCTTTTTTTTCATAATCACACCTCCTCTCAAAACCTAAAACCTGTTTGTGCTCCATCAATATCCGCTATCTCTTTCTCCTGGACAGGGCGGCCACGTTTCGACTGGGTGCGTCTTATCCTCGCGGCTATGCAGATCGCTTCGCTGATTTTTGCATTTCACACAGGTTGCCCTTGCGATAACGCCATGCGTATACCAGCAATGGCGTCGTCATCCAGTTGGCTGATGAATAATGCTCGATAGCCCGCTTGTCGATTTTCAGAATCGACATCCAATCCGAGATAGAGGGGATGCGGTGTCAATACTGGATTGGGCTGGCCAAGGCCGTTGCTGCACTATGTGCTGAGGTATTCCGATTAATTTTATGCGTGGTTTACGTAGCATGATTGTCTCTGAAAATTATTCGAAGCTGCCCCCTTTTGGTTGTTTGACTTTAAAGCTTACTGGGCTGAAAAAATTAACTTTGTGGCACTTGGACATTGAAACCACCGTGCTAAAGGGATGGGGATATAGGTGTCAATAGATAGGCATTGCTCTCAACCCTAAGCTTCTCCAACATTACAATAGTGGGGGCACGAACCCTAGTGCGGGTGATTCTATAATCGATAACAGAACCCTCCTCGGTGTTCACGCTTATCTCAACAACCGAGCCCACCGTGCCGTTCAGCTGTTGATAGCACCATGACAACGATTTGCCTTCTGTGGGCTGGCCATCGATGGCGATAATCGCATCTCCCCTATTGAGTCCGGCACCTTCGGCGGCAGAACCAATCGTCACTGCGGCGATCCGTATCCATTCACCACTTTTGGTAAGGAGCAGACCTATATCAATCTGAGTCGTGGTGATAGTTTTTTTGTCAGCGGCTAACGGCACGGGAGCATTGACCGGATGGATAGTGAGATGTTTCCACAGATATCCATAGATGCTATCAAAGCGTGACAGCGGGTCTCGCTCTGCTACCACATCCGAGACGCTGTTAGGTGAGTATGGCAACAACTCGGCGTCGGACAATGGCGCAACTCCGACAAAAGAATACATGCTCTCAATGGCATCACTTACCAGCACCTCAGCAGATACCTCATCGACATAGTTTTTTTGCACTGTCGCCAGTACTAACGCAAAATTGTGATGTGCCTTTTCACGATTGAGTGAGTGCAGGCCACTGTTGGCGCAACCAGAAAACAATACACCACAGAGGCACGACAGTAGTAATCGATGTAAAAAATATATTGACTTCATGCCCCGCTCTTGGCACTCAGAATCAGTGAGCAATTTCGCGCCAGCCGCGCTATGCGGTATGGCAGAAGGGACTGCTTGGCGTGTATCACAATCAGGGCGTGATATTCGTTGAATATCTGCACCTGCTGCGTGCGTTCTTTATGACGTTTTGCCAGTTGCTGTTCGAAGCGCTGACGTAGCTGTTCATAATCCTCGGCACCATCGATCATTCCCAGGCGTGAGAAGATGCGGCGGGTATAAGCATCAATGACAAAGATCGGGCGGTTGAAGGCGTAGAGCAGTATGTCGTCGGCGGTCTCCGGACCAACGCCTTTGACCGACAGTAGGCCGTGGCGTAGCTTAGCATCACCCCACTGCTGCAATGCAGTCTCTCCTCCCTGCTCCAGAAACCAGCGACAGAAATTTTGTAACCGCTTGGCTTTGACGTTGAAGTAACCGGCGGGACGGATCAGTTCGGCAAGTGCGGCGGGGGCCAGCTCTGCGATGGTTTTGGCAGCCAACGCATTAGTACCATTGAGATTGGTGATTGCCTTTTCGACATTGCTCCAGACGGTGTTCTGGGTGGGCACGGCACCGACCATTACCTCGAATGGCGTCTCACCGGGCCACCACTCCTGCGGACCATAGTGGTCGAACAGGGTGGTGTAGATACTACCTACGTTCACCTACGCGTCTGGCGCCGTTTGGGTTGGCGCGCGGTGGTGTGGCGTGGTGAGTTATCGGGATCGGGACGACTTCTCCTTTTTCGTTCAGGCGCATCACTCTTATCTTTGGTGTTGTCTCTGGCGGCGTCTTTGGCACTATATTTAATGCTGGCCGCATCGACAACTTTGGGTAAGCCCACCAGTTGGCGCAATTCATTAATTCCATTGCGATCCAACTCGTCAAAGGCGCTGGTCTTAAGGCCGCGACGCAGGTTGATGAAGCCGAAACGAACGCGGGTTAGGCGACTCACCTTAACCCCCTGTGACTCCCACAGCCGCCGTACTTCGCGGTTGCGCCCTTCGTTAAGGGTGACGTGATACCAATGGTTGGCCCCTTGACCACCTGCGTCGATAATCTTATTGAAGCGAGCGGTGCCATCTTCAAGCTCAACCCCCTGGGTCAGGCGTCTCAGCATCTCGTTATCGACTTCACC
>JAYUTP010000149.1:0-7960 GCA_043755075.1 Tenderia sp. (SeqCode) | reverse complement strand
GCGGGTCCGACGCCCCCGCAGCCACCGGCACATAAAGTGTTTGATAGCCATTTGTCATGCCCATATTTTGAATATGAATGCTGCCACCCACCAAGGGAGCAACATGATAGAGATCACCCCCAGGGGTCTTAAAATCAAAGCGATGCCCCAGGCCAGCACTGGCATCAAACACATTGCCATCGGCCTGATTATTGGAGCGAGAGAACTCGCCCTGCCGGTTATCGTAATCGTAATCAGAATCCTGATTATCCCCGCTCAGCACCTCGCCATAAGTAACGCGCCCGCGCCAATGCAGCAACCCTTCATCACCACTCAAGCGCGCTCCAATCTGGGCAATCTGCACATCGCTCCAGCTCAACTCCGACAATACATTTACATATTGGCCAGAACGTATCTCACCCAGGCCAGAGGTACTCCAGCCCGCGATATTCCAATCCAGACTATCAACACGATACCCCAGCTCCAGCACGGCTGACCGATCCATCTCCGCCATTGCGCTATTGCACAGACCCGCGCCCAGCAAAAGCCAAAGTACACACCGCCTATAGGCCATCATTACTCCCATTTATTTTAACGCTTCTGCAGCAGATCATACCGACGTTACACACGCAAAATACTAACTTCATTCAAGACGCCATCAACGCGGCCGATTTACCTTATGTAAGAGATGTGTAACACAGAGGGACGCCGCCATGAATCACATCGTCACAGAACCGACCGCAACCGCACAATGGCACCACCTAGTGCATGAAGCCGAAGTGCTTGCCAACCTCACGCTCAATGAAACACTGGAGAGCTACCTCGTTTTCACGCTGATGCGCTTTACTCAACGGCCACAGCTACTGCACGGCATCATGGCGCTGGAGTTTCTCAACGGCCTTAACGAACAGGGGATCCGCCGCCACGACAATCTGCGTGATGTGGGTGATCAGTGTCTGCTCTTCGCCGGACTCTTTCCGCACAATGCCCGTCGCCGTCTGGTGCGAATCGGTTACTTTGTGAACCTGGGGCGTAGCGCCTATCAACAGATCCATGATGACCAGCAACACACCACCTTCAAGCTTTACGGCCAGTTGGCCTCTGACTTTATCGCCATGATGGATGTGCTGCTCGCCATGCGCAGCATTAACCCCAGCAATCAGCCGCTGTCACCGCTAGAGGCGTTCGAGCTCTGGGAAAAAACCGGCAGCCGCCAAGCCCGTGCCACTCTGGCACAAAACACCCAAGCCACCCCCGTCGCCAATAACGCACCATTTAACCGCGACACAACTATTATCAAGCACTAAGCAGCTCCCGTTGGGCGGCCAAATTTGGTATATTTGGCCGCCTTTCCTTAAGCAGCCGGCAATCCCCTAATGTCAAAACAGATTAAAGCAGTGGCCCTCATCTCCGGCGGCCTCGATTCCATGCTCGCCGTACGCGCCATTCAGGATCAGGGCATCTACGTCGAAGGGATCAATTTCTACACCGGTTTTTGCGTTGAGGGGCATACCCACGCCATCCGCAAACAAGACCCGAAAAAACCGAAACGCAACAATGCCCTATGGGCGGCGGAGCAGCTCGGCATCAAACTCCACATCATCGACGTGATCGATGAGTACAAAGATGTGCTCATCAACCCCAAACACGGCTATGGCGCCAACATGAATCCCTGTCTCGACTGCAAGACCTTTATGGTGCGCAAGGCGATGGAGTGGATCAAGGAGAACGAATTCGACTTTATCATCACGGGCGAGGTGGTCGGGCAACGGCCAATGTCGCAGCGCAAAGAGACCATGAAGATCGTGGTAAAAGAGTCCGGTGCTGGCAGTCTGCTAGTGCGCCCGCTGAGCGCCCAAAACCTCGACGCCACCCTGCCGGAGCAGCAGGGCTGGATCGACCGCGACAAGATGCTCGACTTCAGCGGTCGTTCGCGCAAACCGCAGATCGCCCTGGCCGAGCAGTACGGCTTCACTGATTTTGCCCAGCCCGCCGGGGGCTGCTGCTTCCTCACCGACGCAAGTTACTCCAAGAAGCTGGTGGATCTGTGGCAGGTACAAGGCCACAAAGATTATGAGTTCGACGACATCATGCTGCTCAAGGTGGGGCGTCATCTGCGCCCCCACCCACACTTTAAATTGATTATCGGCCGCGAAGAGGGAGAGAACCGCTTCATGGAGGGATACCGCAAACGCTTTGATTATTTCTTCACCACCAGCCACACCGGCCCACTGGCACTGGTGGATGGCGAACTGAAAAGCCAGGACGATATCGAGCTAGCGGCCCGCATCGTCGCCCGCTATGGCCATGGCCGCAACGCCGAGCAAGTGACAGTCGCCTATATGCCACTCAATGGCGAACGCCAAGAGATCAACGTCGTCCCGTTTACAGCCGAAACGATGCCACAGGAGTGGTACATATGAGCGAAATAAAACAGACCTTAGACGTGCGCGGCCAACTCTGCCCAATTCCGGTGATTCGCACCCAAAATCATGCAAAAAAACTTGCAGCGGGTGATATTCTGGAGGTACTGTGCACCGATCCTGGGGTAATCCAAGATATCCCGGCCTGGTGCCGCATCCATGGCCACTCCATCGTGACCACCGAGACCCGAGATAATGTAATTGTGATCACACTCAGAATTGGAAACGAATAACAGCACCGCCCTATACTGGTGCGAAACAGAAAAATATGCACCAGATTAGAGCAATTGCGGATTTTGCAATAAAGTAATAATCCATTGTTACTACTCGAATTTTCCCGTTAAAAACAGGTGGCATATTTCGTGCTGTAACATGGGTTCAAGATTGGGGCCGACTCACACAAGTCGGCTAGCTTTAATTTTACTAAATATTCACACTACTATTCACTAGCCTTTCGTAGGGAGAAAACGCAATGTCAGCTGCTGTGCTTAATATGATTAAAGAGAACGACGTTAAGTTCGTCGATTTCCGTTTCACCGATACCCACGGTAAAGAGCAGCATCTCTCCATGCCTGCCAGAACCCTTACCGCCGACGACTTCAGAGATGGCCGCATGTTCGACGGCTCATCCATCGCGGGCTGGAAGGGTATCGAAGCCTCCGACATGGTGCTGCTGCCTGATGCCAGCACCGCTGTTTTGGATCCATTTGCCGACGAAACCCAGTTGATCATCCGCTGCGACATCCTTGAGCCACATACCATGACGGGTTACGAGCGCGATCCACGCTCTGTTGGCCATCGCGCTGAAGCCTACCTGAAGTCTACCGGCATCGCCGACACCGCCTTCTTTGGACCAGAGCCAGAGTTCTTCATCTTCGACGACGTCCGCTGGGGCGCCGACATGAGTGGCTGCTTCGTCAAGATCGACTCCGAAGAAGCCGACTGGAACTCCGAAAAAGTCTACGAGGGCGGCAACATGGGCCATCGTCCCAACACCAAGGGCGGTTACTTCCCCGTTCCTCCTGTCGACAGCCTGCACGACATCCGCGCCGCCATGTGTCTGGCGATGGAAGAGATGGGCGTTGAAGTTGAAGTTCACCACCATGAAGTCGCTACCGCTGGCCAGTGCGAAATCGGCACCCGTTTCAGCACCTTGGTGGACCGCGCCGATAAGACCCAGATCATGAAATACGTTATTCACAACGTGGCTCATGCCTACGGTAAAACTGCCACCTTCATGCCCAAGCCGATGGTCGGCGACAATGGTTCAGGCATGCATGTGCATCAGTCACTGGCCAAAGATGGTGTCAACCTCTTCAGCGGCAACCTCTACGGCGGCCTCTCTGAAATGGCGCTTTACTACATCGGCGGCATCATCAAACACGCCAAAGCGCTGAACGCCATCACCAATCCATCCACCAACAGCTACAAGCGTCTGGTGCCTCATTATGAAGCCCCGGTGCTGCTGGCCTACTCTGCCCGCAACCGTTCCGCCTCCATCCGTATTCCTTTCGTTTCCAACCCGAGGGGCCGTCGTATCGAAGTGCGCTTCCCAGACCCCATGGCCAACTCCTACTTGGCCTTCTCGGCCATGTTGATGGCAGGCCTGGACGGCATTCAGAACAAGATCCACCCTGGCGATGCCATGGACAAGAACCTGTATGATCTGCCCGCTGAAGAGCTGAAGCAGATACCACACGTCTGCCACTCGCTGGATCAGGCCCTGGATGCACTGAACAGCGATCGTGAGTTCCTAACCCGTGGCGGCGTCTTCACCGATGACATGATCGATGCCTACATCAACCTGAAGATGCAGGAAGTCACCCGTGTCCGCATGACCACTCATCCGGTCGAGTTCGATATGTACTACAGCCTTTAAACCACGCTGTAGCAATTGCGGTTACAAAAGAAGCCCTCGCCTTGCGGGGGCTTTTTTATTGTCGCGAAATCATTCGCACCAAATTAGCGCGCAACTCTATAATCAACGCATGAAACCAATGCAGACAGATCCCACTCACGCTGGCAAAACATCTGTCATACCCGTCAATCATCGATTTTTATGCCTCTTTCAGTAAAAATCCAGACCTGCGCCAAACTGGCTCAGAGATTGCTAAAGCAGGGATATCATGACCAAACAAATTGATCAAGACGCACTCTTCAGGCGCATTTTGGAAAACACCAATCTGGCAATATTGGTGCTCGACCAGGATCTGCGACTCACTTACCTCAACCCGGCGGGTGAGATGCTATTTGCCATCAGCAACCGGCGTGCCCAGGGCTACCCGATCGACACCTTGCTCCAGGGCAGTGACGAATTCAGCGCCAGCGTCAAAGAGGCTTTATTCATCAACCACCCTTTTACCGAGCGTGAATTGATATTGCAGCTCCACCATGAACGCCAAATCACCGCCGACTGCACGGTCACACCGCTCCAAGATCCCCAATCTGGTGCGGCCATCCTGATCGAGCTCAACCAACTCGACCGCCAGTTGCGTATCGCCCGCGAAGAGCATCTGCTAGCACAACACAGCGCCACCCGCGACGTCATCCGCGGACTGGCCCACGAGATCAAAAACCCGCTCGGCGGCCTACGTGGTGCTGCCCAGCTGCTGCAAGCCGAACTCGACAGCGACGAGCTAAAGGAGTACACCGGCATCATCATTCAAGAGGCCGACCGCCTGCGAAACCTGATGAACCGGATGCTCGGCCCGAACACCCTGCCACAGAAGCGCAACATCAACATCCACGAGCAGCTCGAACATGTGCGCCAGCTGGTGAAAAACGACTGCCCGCCCGGAGTGCAACTGCTGCGCGACTACGACCCGAGCCTGCCTGACCTGTTTGCCGATCCCGACCTGATCATTCAGGCACTGCTCAATCTGGTGCGCAATGCCGTCCAGGCCGTGGGCGAGCAAGGCAAAATCACGCTGAAGACCCGCAGCCAGCGCCAGATCACCATCGGCCACACCCGCCACAAGCTGGTGGCCAGTGTCGAGGTGATCGACAACGGCCCTGGCATCTCCGTCGATATGATCGACAAAATTTTCTTTCCCATGGTCACCGGCCGCGCCGATGGCACAGGCCTGGGGTTGCCGATCGCCCAAGCCCTAATTAATCAGCATGACGGCCTAATCGAGTGCAGCAGCCATCCTGGCGAGACCACCTTCACCATTCTGATTCCACTGGAGACACACTCATGAGCAAGCCGACCCATGTTTGGGTAATTGATGACGACCGCTCCATCCGCTGGGTGCTGGAGAAGGCGCTACAGAAGGCCGGCATGGAAGTCACCAGCTTCGAGAGTGGCCTGCGCATCCCGGAATTCCTGCGCCAGCAGCAGCCCGACGCCCTCATCACCGACATCCGCATGCCCGGCACCGACGGCCTGGAACTGCTCAGCCTGATTCACGACAGCCATCCCGAACTGCCAGTGATCATCATGACCGCCCACTCGGATCTCGACAGCGCCGTCTCCGCCTATCAAGGCGGCGCCTTCGAGTACATGCCCAAACCCTTTGATGTCGATGAGGCGGTCGCCATCGTCAGGCGCGCCATTGAGCATCGTAACCAACAGCTCAGCAACAAGAAGGCACCGCCGCTTGAAGATTCACCCGAGATCATCGGCGAGGCCCCGGCGATGCAAGAGGTGTTTCGCGCCATCGGTCGCCTGTCACGCTCCAGCATCACCGTGCTGATCAACGGCGAGTCCGGCACTGGCAAGGAGCTGGTGGCTCACGCCCTGCACCGCCACAGCCCCCGCGCCACCAAACCCTTCATCGCCCTCAATACCGCCGCCATTCCGCGCGATCTGCTGGAGTCAGAGCTCTTCGGTCACGAACGTGGCTCCTTCACCGGCGCCCAAGCGAGTCGTCGCGGCCGCTTTGAACAGGCCGATGGCGGTACGCTGTTTCTGGATGAGATTGGCGATATGCCCGCCGAACTACAGACTCGGCTGCTACGGGTGCTGGCCGATGGCGAGTTTTACCGCGTCGGCGGTCACACCCCGGTTAATGTTGATGTGCGCATCATCGCCGCCACCCACCAGGATCTCGAAGAGCGGGTGCGTCAGGGGCTGTTCCGCGAAGATCTATTCCACCGCCTCAACGTCATCCGCATCCACATCCCGGCATTACGTGAACGACGTGAGGATATCCCGCTGCTGCTCAACTACTTCCTCGCCAGCGCCGCCCAGGAGCTCAACGTCGAGACCAAACAGCTACGCAGTAATGTCGAGAGCTATCTCTCCAGCCTGGAGTGGCCCGGCAACGTCCGCCAGCTGGAGAACATCTGCCGCTGGCTCACCGTCATGGCCTCGGGACATGAGGTACACATGGAGGATATTCCTCCCGAGCTCAAACCAAGCCATAACCAGGCCGCCGTCATCAGCGACTGGGAAGGGGCGCTCAAGCGCTGGGCCGAGCAGCGCCTCGCCAGTGGCGAAGATAACCTGCTCGACACCGCCCTGCCCGCCTTTGAACGGGTGATGATCACGACCGCCCTGACACACTCCGGTGGCCGCCGCCAGGATGCCGCCAAGCTGTTGGGCTGGGGCCGCAATACCCTGACCCGCAAAATTCAAGAGCTGAGCATGGAAAATGAACTCTGACCAGAAGAATGGGGGAACGCAAGAGATGTGCAACTCAGCTTGGAAAGCCGGGCAACGGTGTGTATCCTTCCAGCATGTTTCACGTCGTCCTCTTTCAGCCCGAAATCCCGCCCAATACCGGCAATATCATCCGGCTTTGTGCCAATAGCGGTGCCATGCTCCATTTGATTCACCCCCTCGGCTTTGAGCTGGATGATAAACGGCTGCGGCGCGCTGGCCTCGACTATCACGAATTCGCCGCCGTACTAGAACATGGTTCGCTGGAACAATTTGTCAGCACCTGCCAACCGGCACGGCTGCTCGCCTTCTCCACCAAGGGGCAATCCAACTATGCCGAGTTTAACTACCAACCCGGCGATGCCCTGCTGTTTGGCCCAGAGAGTCGCGGACTGCCCCACGAGCTCCTGCAACAACTCGCGCCAGAGCATATATTGAGAATCCCTATGCGGATGAACAGCCGCAGCTTAAACTTGTCCAATACAGTGGCTATCGCCCTGTTCGAGGCATGGCGTCAAAGCGGTTTCGCTATTGACCAAACAGAAGACGCACAACCAGAAGGGATCCAGCCCTCCGCCCATCAGGCGTAGCGACAGCGGTAAAAATAGAAGATGTATTTGCGCACCCTTATCAACCAAGCACTCCCCCTGATCCTGGCATTAGCGCTGGCCGGCTGCATCAATGCCAGCGCCACCAATCCAGATCAACCCACCACCACGCCGCCGCCCGCCGCGCCAGTCATCATCACACCGAGCGCCCCCATCACCAAGACACTGCCACTGACGGGTTTTAAGGGCATCACCGCCGGCCGCAGTCACGGCTGCATCATCAAGAATAGTGACAGCTCGTTGTGGTGCTGGGGTAATAACGCAAAAGGCCAGGTCGGTATCGATAACACCGCCGATGCCAGTGACTTCCGTGCCATTGGCCAAGACAATCTATGGCAGAACATCTC
>JAYUTP010000148.1:0-2112 GCA_043755075.1 Tenderia sp. (SeqCode) | reverse complement strand
ACGCTTGTTAACGCAGGGAACATGACAATTGCAGGAAGCAGCGCCGCCAAGACATCTGGTGGCGCTGCCTGGAATGCCTCTGTTTACTCTAAAGATGGGTTCTCTGGTGGTGCGTTTGTGAGCTTTGTTGCGCCGGCGGGTAACTTCGATGTTATGATCGGACTTGCCGCCAGCCCGACCCCAAGCACCAGCTTCGATTTTAGCCACGCAATGTATTTGGCTGGCGGGGCAGACTTGACGGTGTACCGAGACGGGTCCTCAATTGGGTCCATTGGTACATACACAGCCGGCGACGTTCTTGCGGTCGCCTACGACGGAGTGACGGTTCGCTACCTGAAGAACGGCGTCGCGCTGGGAGGGGCTGGCGCGTACGTACTGGCCTACACCGGGCCACTGTACCTCGATTCGTCTTTCCACACGCAGGGCTTGATTGTTACAAATCTTCAGTTTGGCCCAATGTCAAGTAACGACTTTGCGGCTGTTGGAGGCGCAACAAAACCGGACAATAACGCCACAGTCGGCGCACGGGCCGGCACAAATCTGCTGGACGCTGCCGGTGGTCAGTTGAACGATGCGGCAATCAAAAACTCAGCGGTCAGCGTGAGCGCCACCGGGGGTTTACTGGGCGGCGGCGGCGGGCAAGTAACAAGCCTCCCTACAGTGGACCTTGGCAACGGTGTCTTCTTTGGTGCACGGAACCGCAACGACCCGCCCTCTGACTATCCTGTGGGCAACACTCACCAATTCAAAGATAGTGCAACAGTCGGGCTAAGCGGAGGAGGATTTTGCACTCTCGAAACCATAAAGCAGTTCCCAAATAGCAGTGGCGGCGGAATATATCAGTATGCTTACCAAGGGCTCCTCACGTATCGTCGTTACGCTGCAGACCCAGAGGCCGCTTTGGCTAGTGCGTGGGGTGCGTGGGCACAAGATCTTGACAGGAATGCTTACACCGGAGATTTGAACGCCACTGTGGGCGCAACCTGGGGCAACAATATTGGTGGGCAACCCGGCGACACGGATCTCATGAATACCCACTACGCGCAAGGCGTTGGCGTAGTGGATCACCCGGCCGGGGGCGTTTTCAACGGTGGGACCATTTTAAACGGCGCATTGAAGATAAGACTACCGCAATCGTGGACTAACACGATGTTGCGTTTCTACATCGAGGTTTACGAATACAACATAGATAGTTCGCTAACAATTGAGGTGGGTGGTTACAACTACCCGGAAGGCGCCCAGCCGTCGGGCGGGCGATGGGTGAATGCTTATGCAAAACAGGTTGGCGGTATCAACAGTGTGCGTACCGTCAGGTTTGGTAACGACGGCGTCCGGTGCTGCGTGTGGTTGGGAGAGTTGACGGGAGGTGCCGCTTGGAGTTACCCCGTGGTGACCGTAACCGGCTTCAGAGCGGGGTATGCGTACACAGACACCGCCTACTGGAAATCTGGTTGGTCGGTGACAATGGACAATACAGGAGCTTGGCTAGATTCTACTCACCACGTACCAGACGCGGCGTCAAATACATTCACTAATCCATTATCTGGCGCAAACTGGGCGCAGATCCCGATGGGTAATGGAAAAGCAGCAGACAACGCTACAATAAATCTGGTTACCTACGGAGCCGAGCCCGCATCCCCCCAGAATGGCCACCTCTGGGTAGACACAACAGGGCCTTTTCAGGTATTTAAACTGCGGTCAGCCGGGGCCTGGGTGACCGGCGCCGGTAATGCCCCTTCGGTCAGACTTAACCTGACCAACAATAGCTGGCCAGTCCCCGCAGACGTCCTGGGTATCATAACATCGGCCAACTATGCAGCGGCAACAACGGTCGCCACCGTCATTCAAAATGAAGTTGACGTTACGGGCTCTTGGACACTTTCCAAGACAGACGGTCCCGGGGTAAGTACGACGCAGTCCGGAGTTACCTTCTCTTTGTCAAGCTTGACTTCTGACTCCAGCTACGTAGATATAACGGCTACTCGAAGCGGATTCGCCACGCAGGTTTACAGACTGGCGGCGAGCAAAGTTAAGTCCGCTGCCGCCAACAACATTCCCGGGGGTTGGTCGGCTTTTGCGGATGACGTTCGTGTTGGGAACGGGCTGGCCAGG
>JAYUTP010000147.1:0-4563 GCA_043755075.1 Tenderia sp. (SeqCode) | reverse complement strand
CATTATGTTTGATGATATTCTGAACACCATGAAGTCTATCGCAATTATTTTCTCTTTTATTTTCTCATCCTTATGGGTTTCTCTCGCAGCACAGGCTGACGAGCAGGCCGTGGTCGTGGTGGGTGCCGAGTTCTGGGCGTCACCGCGCCATGCTGAGCAGCTGCTCACCATGCTGCCGTTACAGACGGCGGTGCAGCAGTTGCTGCAGGAGCCTGAGGCCTATCTGGTGGTCAGTTATCCAGCGGGTGAGTCGGGTGAGTTGTGGGGGTTGGAATTTCAGGCGTGGTTGGTGTCGTTGGGGGTTGTCTCTGACCGTATCGAGTTACGCGCCGGTTATGAAGGTGATGATGGTATCGCGGTGATCATGGTGATGCCTGCGGCCAGCGAGCCGCCTATTGAAGAACAAGCTATTCAGGAAAACAGCCGTGTGGATGAGGCGCCAGTGGTTGCGCCCGCCCCTGTGCAAGATGAAGTGGAAGTGGAGTCGCAATGAGCCGTAACCGTATTGCCGCAATTCAGATGGCCTCTGGGCCCAACGTTAACGCCAATTTATTGGAGTCAGCGCGGTTGATTGCCCAGGCCGTGAAAGCAGGCGCTGGATTGATAGTGCTGCCGGAGAATTTTGCCATCATGGGCCTGTCGGAGCAGGATAAGGTGAAGGTGCGTGAGCCAGAGGGCTCGGGGCCGATCCAGAGATTTCTGGTGCAGCAGGCGGCTAAACACAAGATCTGGTTGGTCGGCGGCACCGTGCCGCTGGTGGCCGAGAACGAGAATAAGGTGCGTGCTGCCTGCCTGCTCTATAACGATCAGGGCAAACAGGTGGCGCGTTACGACAAGATTCATCTCTTTGATGTCTCTCTGGAGGAGGGCGGTGAACGTTACACCGAATCCGACACTATCGAAGCGGGCAATGAGGTGGTGGTGGTGGATTCGCCCTTTGGCCGCATCGGCCTGGCGATCTGTTACGATCTGCGCTTTCCTGAGCAGTTCCGCGCTATGCTCGACAAAGGGGTGGAGCTGGTGGTGCTGCCTTCAGCCTTTACCGCCATCACTGGCAAGGCCCACTGGGAAGTGCTGGTGCGGGCTCGCGCCATCGAGAATCTCTGTTATGTTGTGGCGGCGGATCAGGGGGGCTATCACCTCAATGGTCGCGAGACCCATGGCGATAGCATGATCGTCGATCCTTGGGGTAACGTGGTGGATCGGCTGGTGCGTGGTTCCGGCGTGGTGATCGCGAGTATCGATCGTGACAAACTCGCCAGCATCCGCCGCAATCTGCCCGCCATTAGCCATCGCCGTCTGCGTAGTCATAGTTAAAGGATCATAAAACCTGCCATGAACCAGAATCTGGATATTGCCCGTGACCTCATTCTCGCACCTGCGGGGCTTGATGAGTCCCAATTGCAACAGGTGTTGACAACGGTGATGGGCCACGCCGTTGACAGTGCTGATCTCTATTTTGAAAACAGCCGCTTCGAGTCCTGGTCGCTGGAGGATGGCATTGTCAAGGATGGCAGCTACAGCATCGAACGTGGTGTGGGGGTGCGCGCTATCAGCGGTGAGAAGACCGGCTTCGCCTATTCTGATGAGATCTATCTGCCAGCGCTCAATGAAGCGGCGCTCAGTGCCCGTGCGATTGCCAAGAGCGGCCAACTTGGCGGAGTAAAAGCTTGGACCAAGGCGCCGCAGCGCGAGCGCCTCTACACGCAGGATCAGCCCTTCGATACGCTGCAAGAGGCGCAGAAGGTGGCGTTGATGGAGGCGGTTGATGCCGAAGCGCGGCGTCAGGATCCGCGCGTCAAGCAGGTGATGGTGAGCTTGGCCGCTGCCCACAAGGTAATCTTGGTCGCCGCCAATGATGGCACTCTTGCCGCCGATGTCCGGCCGCTGGTGCGGCTGAGTGTCTCGGTGGTGGTTGAGGAGGGTGATCGTCGCGAACAGGGCTCCTCTGGTGGTGGCGGTCGCAGTGGTTATCAGTATTTTATCGATGCTGATCGCGGCCTGGGTTATGCCCGCGAGGCGGTGCGGCAGGCGCTGGTCAATCTCGATGCCCGTGATGCTCCTGCGGGCACCATGCAGGTGGTGTTGGGCTCTGGTTGGCCCGGTGTGCTGCTGCATGAGGCGATCGGCCATGGCCTTGAGGGTGACTTTAACCGCAAGGGAACTTCGGCCTTCAGTGGTCGTATCGGCCAGAAAGTCGCTTCAGCGCTTTGTACCATTGTTGATGATGGCACCTTGCCGGGACGCCGTGGCTCGCTCAACATCGATGACGAGGGCACGCCGAGCCAGTGCACCACACTGATCGAAAATGGCGTGCTCAAGGGTTACATGCAGGACAAAATGAATGCCCGTTTGATGGGCGTGAGCCCCACCGGCAATGGTCGCCGTGAGTCCTATGCCCACTTGCCGATGCCGCGCATGACCAATACCTATATGCTGGCAGGGCAGCATCCGCCGGAGGAGATCATCGCCTCGGTTAAGCGTGGTCTCTACGCGGTCAACTTTGCGGGTGGTCAGGTGGATATCACCTCCGGCAAGTTTGTTTTTTCCGCCAGCGAGGCCTACATGATTGAGGACGGCAAGGTCACCTATCCGGTCAAGGGGGCGACACTGATCGGCAACGGTCCCGACGTCTTGACCCGCGTCACCATGGTCGGTAACGATCTGGCGCTCGATGCGGGGGTGGGGAGCTGCGGTAAGGATGGGCAGAGTGTGCCGGTGGGTGTCGGCCAGCCAACACTGCGGATAGATGGCCTGACGGTGGGTGGCACAACGGCCTG
Source organism: Tenderia sp. (SeqCode) (assembly GCA_043755075.1). Taxonomy (GTDB): domain Bacteria; phylum Pseudomonadota; class Gammaproteobacteria; order Tenderiales; family Tenderiaceae; genus JAKFXL01. Next base: position 1,783 of record JAYUTP010000147.1, on the reverse strand, counting down.
ATTGGATTTGTCTGGATATATTTGGGAGCCGCTGAGGCAGCTCCCACGAGGCGCAACTATTCGATGTCGTCGTCGATATCAGCATCCGGTTCCAGCAGTTCACGCAGGTAGCGGAACAGCAGGCGCGCCGATTTGGGGGGCAGGTTTTTTTCCTGCTCTTTTTTGATGTTGAGCAGCAGCTGGCGTAGCCGTTGCCGTTCAGCGGCAGGGTGGTCGGCGAGGAAGTTGTCGATGGCGACATCACCCTCGGCGATGAGGTTGTCACGCCAGGCTTCGATGTGGTGAAACCGCTCGGCGGATTCGCGTTTACCACTGCGTAGCAGCTCGTAGGCGCGCTGGATTGGTTCGGCATCGATCTCGCGCATCAGGCGGCCGATGTATTGCATCTGTCGCCGCAGACCGCCGTTGCTGTTGATGTTGCGCGCCAGTTTTATCGCCTCGACCAGCACTTCCGGCAGGGGGATGCGGGACAGCTCTTTATTGGAGAGCTTGACCATGTCGCGGCCAAGAATTTGAAGCGCAGTGCTCTCCCGTTTAAGATGGGATTTGCTGGGTGGGCGTTCCGGGTCGTGTTCAAATTGATCGTCATTTTGCATGGTCGCTACGTTAACCGATGCGGACAGAAAAAAACAGGGATTAGGGTGCGTCATGGCGCACCCTACGCTTTATTGCAGAAAGCGTAAGAAACTTAATTTGAGGAAGGGTGCTTTATGGCGCAGACGCCAGTGATCAAAAACTCGGTCTACAGTCGTGAACAGCTGGAAGGGATTGTTGCGGATATCCTTGCCGAGGCCAAGGCGCAGGGGGCAACAGCCTCCGCGGCGGCAGTGAGTATTGAATCCGGGTTGTCGGTGACGGCGCGGTTGGGCGAGGTGGAGACGGTCGAACACAACCTAGATAAAGGGCTGGGGGTGACAATCTATGTCGGTCAGCGCAAGGGTTCGGCCAGCACCTCCGATTTTGGTGGTGACGCCATTCGCGATACGGTGGCGGCGGCTTGCCGCATCGCCCGTTACACCGCTGAGGATGAATATGCCGGTCTCGCCGATGCGGCGCTGATGGCGCAGCAGATCCCCGATCTTGATCTGACTCATCCCTGGAATATTACGGCGGAGCAGGCGATCGAGATCGCCCTGGAGTGCGAAGGGGCGGCGCGCAGTTTTGATGCGCGCATCAGCAACTCCGAGGGGGCCAGCGTCAGCAGCCACCAGAGTTTTCGCGTCTACGGCAATAGCCATGGTTTTGTCGGTGCCTATGGTGGCACCCGCCATGGTTTGAGTTGCTCTGTTATTGGAGCGGGACTTGGCGAGCAGGATGAGAACATGCAGCGCGATTATTGGTACACCTCGGCGCGCCAGGCCAGCGAGCTGGAAGCCCCCGCTATTGTTGGCCGCAAGGCGGCAGAGCGTACCGTTAAGCGACTTGGCGCGCGGCGTATCAAGACCGGCAATCTGCCCGTGATCTTCTCTGCCGATGTTGCCGGTGGTCTTATCGGCAGCTTCCTCGGGGCGATTCGTGGCGGTGCCCAGTATCGTCGTTCCTCGTTCTTACTGGATGCGCTGGGAGAGCAGGTCTTCCCCGCCTTCATGCAGATTGATGAACGCCCGCACCTACTGCGCGGCAACAGCAGCACGCCGTTTGATAGCGAGGGGGTGGCGACGCAGGATCGCGCCTTCATCGTCGATGGCCGCTTGCAGAGCTATATCCTCGACAGCTATTCGGCGCGCCGTCTGGGCCGTCAGACCACCGGTAACGCGGGTGGCGTGCACAACCTCTTTGTCAG
>JAYUTP010000146.1:0-2725 GCA_043755075.1 Tenderia sp. (SeqCode) | reverse complement strand
GCGTCGTTGATGATACCTTTGTGTACCGGTGCGGTGATGAGGGCATCGAAATTGCCAGCCATGCAACCGAGTGTTGCCTGCCGTAGTGTTTCGAGCACGTAGGCGGCGTTGTGTTTGTCGAGATGGCCGGTGGCAACGCTGTTGTGCAGCGCAACGGGCAACACCTTGAGTCTTCCCGGTTGGTGGGGCTGTGCGCTTGTGTTGGCGTCAAAGGTTTCAAGTGTGATGCTGAGGCCGAGTTGCTGTGCGCGTGCTGTCAGCAGTGCCGGATCGGCAACGGCGATCAGCTCGTGTGGATGCGGCTGCTGGGCCAACGTTACCACCAGATCGGGGCCGATGCCGGCGGGTTCTCCGGGGGTGAGGGCGAGGCGCAATATTTTATTCATCTGTTGTGAGGCTCAATTAAATCTTGATTTCCACATACGCTTCATCACGCAGTTGGCGTAGCCATAGCTCTTCTTCCTCACTCACTTTCCGTTCGAAGAGCTGTTGACGGGCGATGTTACGTTTGTACTGATCGGTATCGTCCTGCGTGCGGCGTTCCAGCACTTCCAGGATGTGCCAGCCGAATTGGCTTTGGAACGGTTCGCTGAGGGTGCCAGGTTTGATTTCGTTCATCACCTTCTCAAATGCGGGCACCATCTGGCCGGGGCTGGCCCAGCCGAGGTCGCCACCTTTGGCGGCACTGCCTTTGTCATCGGAGTGGGCCTTGGCCAGGGTGGCAAAGTCGTCGCCTTGTTCGATGCGGGACTTCAGCTCTTCGAGTTTATGTAGCGCGGCATTGTCGTCGATCAGCTCATTGGTTTTGATGAGCATGTGGCGGGCGTGGCTCTGATTGACCATGTGGCGCTCACCGCTGCGTTCATCGGTGAGTTTGATGATGTGAAAGCCGCTGGGGTTGCGGATCAGTGCGCTGACATCATCTTTTTTCATCTCAATTACGATGTTGGCGAAGAGCGAGGGGATCTCGCCGAGTTTGCGCCAGCCAAGGTCGCCACCGCTTAACGCCTGCTGGCTATCGGACTCGGCAATGGCGAGCTGGGCAAAATCGTCGCCCTTGGCGAGGCGGTCGAGAATGGATTGGGCGCGCTGTTTGGCGGCTTGGATAACTTCAGCGCTGGCCCCTTCGGGGATGCTGATGAGGATGTGGTTGAGTTGGTATTCATTTTCGCTGCCGCCGCTCTTCTCCTGTTGTTTGAGGAACAGGTCGATCTCGGCCGTGGTGATGTTGATGCGGTTATCGACATAGCGCTGGCGCAGACGGGTGTGAAGGATTTCGCCACGGATGTTTTCGCGGTAGAGGTTGAAGTCAAAACCATCTTTTTCGATGATGCTGCGCAGCTGTGCCAGTGACATGTTGTTTTGCTGGGCGATGCTGTTGAGGGCGCGGTTGAGCGTTTCGTCATCGACCACGATGTTGTTGCGGTTGGCGATCTGCTGTTTGAGATGTTTGACGATCAGTCGCTCCAGCACCTGCTTTTGTAGCGCGGCATCGCTGGGCACTTCGCTCTTCTGCTGTTGTAGTTGCGCCTTGGCGGTTTTGATCTCGGCCTCCAGTTCGCTCTGGGTGATTGCCTGGTCATCGACGATGGCAATCATGCCATCGATTTTTTGTGGTGCGGCAATCGCAAGGGCGGCGGCGCTGATGGTGATGAGCAGGGTAATGAGTGTGAAAAAACGTTTCATGTTGATGACCTAATCAAGGGATGGCGGTGTAGCCGATAATTTTATCCTGCATCAGCCGGTCGATGCTGTCGCCGAGACTGGTGAGGCCTTTTAGTTCCAATTGTAGATACCAGCTGTAACGCAAGGTTCCATAAGGGGCGCTGGTGAGGCGGCTGTCTTCGATGAAGGCGGCGCGACGTACGACGCGCAAGGCCCAGCAGCAGTCGTTGTATTCGAACCCGGCCAGCTTTTCTAGAGTGCGGTTGTCTGGTAGTGAATGGTAACGGCGGCCGATGATACTCCACTGCCCGGTGAGGGGCCAGAGTAGGGAGCTGTCGATTTCGCGTGTGACGGCCGTCGGGGCGGTGATGGGATTGCCACGCTGGCGATAGCTGAAGTTGATGACGTGGCGCTCGTCGCTCATGTATTGCAGGCGCAGGTCGCGGCGGGTAATAGTGTCATCGTCGCTGCTCCAGAAGATGCCGCCGCGCACGCTCAAGGGGCGCATGGGTCTGAATTCGGCATCGATAATGGTCTCTGACTGGTTGCTGCTGTCGAGCTGGTTGCCGGTGAGTTCCACCTGGCGGTCTTTAAGGTACTGGATTTGGCCGATAGTCCCGCGAATCAGCTCCCAGCCATCCTGTTGGCGCAGCAGACGCGAGGTGAGGGCGAGTGTCACCTGTTCGGTATCGCCAATGCGGTCAAGTCCGGCGAAGCGATTGTTGTTAAAGAGCTGGGCGCTGCTGAAGTCGTAGCGGCCGCTATCGAAGAGCGGATAGTTGGACTGGTCGCGATAGGGGACATTGAGGTAGAAGGCGCGTGGCTCTAATGTGTGCAGATAGTCGTGACCAAAGAGCGGGGTGTCACGTTCAAAATAGAGGCCGCTGTCGAGACTGCTGATTGGTACAGTGCGCGCTAGCGAGTCGGTGCCCAAGGTGTTGTTCTCATCTTCCAGTTGATATTGAGTATGGCTGAGACTGACCTTGGGAATGATGAAACCGGCCGGGCGCTGGTAAGGCAGGCTGACGGATGGCGTCAAATTGATGCGGGTGCCGGTGAG
>JAYUTP010000145.1:0-2943 GCA_043755075.1 Tenderia sp. (SeqCode) | reverse complement strand
GAGTGGGGCACATTCATCATCAACGGCACGGAGCGCGTGGTGGTCACCCAGCTCGTGCGCTCCCCCGGCGCCTACGTGATTGAGCTTCGGTCTTATCCTGACCTTGGGTTTTTTATTGTTGGTGTCCCTGCTCCTCAGCGCTTCGTTGGTGGCACTACAAAAATATTGGGGGGCCTGGTTCAGCGACGTGGCGTGGCTGACGGAGGGCATTAATTCGATTATGTCCTTTACGGTGGTCGCGACCCTGTTCGCCTTCATCTACAAGTGGCTCCCCGAAGCCGCGATTGCGTGGCGCGATGTCATCGTGGGTGCGTTGGTCACTGCCGGGTTATTTACGCTCGGAAAGTTTTTGATCGGGTTTTATCTCGGTAATAGCGCCATTGCTTCCAGTTTTGGCGCGGCTGGATCCTTAATTGTAATTCTGCTTTGGGTTTACTACTCCTCGCAGATTTTCTTTTTTGGCGCTGAATTTACCCGTGTGTATGCAGAACGTAGGGGTTCCCGTAGTCAGGATGCAGTACTCACTTAACAATTGATCAAGGAGAACGCGAATGAAACAGGTTAAAAAGAAATCGCCCGTAACCCGTAACCCGGATGCGATTGCGCTACTTACAGAAGATCATAAAAAGGTAAAGAAGCTATTTAGTGACTTCAAAAAACTTAAAGAAGATGGTGGCGGCGATGAGAAGTCCCGGCTCGTAAACATGATATGCACAGAGCTCACCATCCACGCGCAAATCGAGGAAGAAATATTCTATCCGGCGGTGCGTGAAGCCATTGATGAAGACGATCTCATGGATGAGGCCGACGAAGAACACGCAAGCGCCAAGAGCTTGATTGCACAGTTGGAATCAATGGAACCGGAAGATGATCACTATGATGCCAAAGTTACCGTGCTTGGTGAGTACATCGATCATCATGTCAAGGAAGAGCAAGACGAAATGTTCCCAAAGGTAAAAAAGGCCAAATTGGATTTGCAGGCGCTGGGCATGGAAATGCAACAGCGAAAGCTGGAACTACAGGCGGAGAATAACCCTTTTGAAGCAGATGAGGGAAGAAGGTCGCACGCCGCCTAGGGAAAAACTTCCTGCTTGATTTTAGCCATCCGAAAAACCAACCTCGGCCCTTAATCGGGCCGAGACTTTCGTTAACGCCCAAGATCGTCCGCAGTTATTGTCCCGCAGTCACCAACGAACCGCTGTAAAACAGTTCGCACTGCTTGCCCGTAAAGGCTTCCTTCGTTTTGGTGAGCAGCTTACGCACCGGTCCGGTGAGCGCCTTGATAATGTTTGGATTTTCGACGACTGGCTTTTTAAACGGGCCGCGTATTTTTTGTCGTATCAGGGTGCAACCCTTTGCATCGACCAACGCTACCGTAACGTGTTGATACTGCTCGTTGGGAAAATCCAGACCCCCTTGCAAGGCAACACGGTTTTCGTTGGTGGCGATCGCTACGTCTAGGGCCTCGGCCACACCATGCTCAATCTTCCATTTTGAGATCAGCTTGTGGATCTGGCTATTACCGCCTTTTCCCTTAAAGAGATTTGCGTAATCATAACCTTTGGTAATCGCAAGCCCGATGGGGCCCGCAAAGTACAGGGCGCCTAGGTCCACAAGATTAAACTTCTGCGTGGAATCATAAAGTGCAAGCTCCCGATCAAGGTCACGCCCGACCAGCGTCAAATTCTCACCGCGCAGCATTGCCTCACCGTGCACAGTCTGTTGCATTGATTTCCGATTTTTTCCCTGCAGGGACAAGGTCATGGAGAAATCCATCGCACCCTTCAGCAGGGGCGCCGATTTAGCCGTTGCCAACACCTCTTCGATCCGAAACCCGGCCAGGCGGTATTCAATCTTCCAAGAAGGTTCCGGATCAGAAAAATCCGCCCTGACCTGTCCCGATCCCTGGCCACTGAAGATCTTCAGACTGAGGGGCTTGAGGTTGAATACTCCCTTCTCTCCCGTCGCGGTGAGCTTTAGGTCCGAGACTGCATAATCCTTATTTGAAACACGCTCGCAACTGAGGTTGGCCGTGAGTTCAGTGTTTTTCATCAAGTCCTGACCAGATACCCCGGTAAGACGTAGGCGGCTGGCCTCCAATTTACAATTCTGCGCTTGTATGCTTTTCCCGGATTTCTTGTCCGCATAAGTAACGGTACTGTCCGATGCAGATATTCTCGCCAAGTCCAGGGTGCGTGGGGCGCCTTTGGGTTTCTCGGTATTCTCTAAATTTAATACGCCCCCCCGGTCGCGTTCGATGTAGAGTTTGGCGTTTTTGAGCGTCATGGTGCTGATCCGCACCTTTTTCTGCAGCAAGGGGAGAATTTCAATGCCCACTTTTGCGTACTGGGCGGCACCCACATCAATCCCGCGATTGTGGATCTGCACGTCTTCCAACGTAACGTACAAACCAGGAAATATTCCGAGGCTGATATTCCCGGCGATCTCAACTTTCATGCCTGTGCCATGCGAAGCGGCGGCTTCGAGGCGAGCTTTGTAGGCATTGGCGTCTACAAAGAAGAGCACGGCCACGGTCAGCACAAGAACTCCAACAATTCCGCCCACCATCCACAGAGCAATTTTTAATGCTTTAGGCATGCGTACCTTCATTCGTCGGCCAAACTCGTTGCCAAGGTTTTACGATAGGTTAGCTAGAAACAAGTCCAGCAATCGATTGAATTCCTCAGGTTTATCCAGGTGCGGCCAGTGGCTTGTGCCGTTCACGACTCGGCGTGGGGCATCCGACGCCAGGTTATGCAGCGAGCCGGGCGACTCGCCATGGGGAGTGACCATCAAAAGCTTCGGGCCCGGATACTTGTTTAACGCAGGCATGGGGTCGTACGCGAAGATACCTTTAATGATTGCAAGGGAGTCATCGCGGGGCATGCGCTTCATCTCGTTGCGCAACCGCGCCTCAACGCCCGGCTGAGCCCCACTCAAAAT
>JAYUTP010000144.1:0-5272 GCA_043755075.1 Tenderia sp. (SeqCode) | reverse complement strand
AAAGATTTTCTTATGACTGATGATGCCACGCGCACCGGTGAAGGCTACCCCGCACCACGGCGCGCCATCGTCATCGCCAATCGCGGCTAATAAACCCATAGCGATCGGGGTGCTACACTACAAAAAAGCCCCTGTCGGGCCGATGACTACCGCGTGTATTGATGCAGATGAGTGAGCCCAAATGAGTGAACAAAACGTACAGGTGATGGTGGATGGCACCCTGGTAGAGGGTGCGGTGCTGGAACAGGTAAAGCAGCGGGTCGCCCAGCTCTTCAAGACCAGCGTCGATAAGATCGAACCGATGTTCAGCGGCCAACCCTTTGTCGTCAAAAAGGGACTGGATCTGGAGACCGCGCGTAAATACCAGAACGCCCTAAAACAAGCCGGACTGGTCGCCACGCTGGCCGCCCCCGCCGAGACACAAGCAGCCGATACCAACGTAGCCGCGACCCAGACAGCCGCGCCGCAAACGGCATCGATTATGGAGGCCACCCTTGCCGCCACCGGCAGCACTATCGACACCACCCCAACGCCGCCCCCGGCCAACATCGACACCTCCGCTATCGCCATGGCCGAAGCCGGCGTCACCATCATGCAACATGCAGCAATCCCCACACCGGAGATCGATACCCGCCGCTATCAGATGGAACAGGTCGGGCAGACACTCGATGAGCGTCCCCGCCCCGCAGCACCCGCCATCGACACCAGCAGCATCAGCCTGGCCAACCTCGGCGAGGATGTGATGGATTACCTGCCGTTGCCCGACGTGGAACTCGATACCAGCGACCTGAGCATGGCCGAGCCCGGCATCACCCTCATGGAACACAAGCCCATCGCCCCGGCACAGATCGACACCAGCAAGATCAAACTGGTTGAGTAGGATGGCTGCCAACCCATCACCATCACACTTCACCATCTCACGCTTCTGGACCACCCACGCCCTATTTCCGGCGCTGCTATTTGTCATCGCCGTGATTATCTTTGAGTTCACCGCCATTGATGTCAGCCTCGCCAACCACTTCTACGACTTCACTACACAGCAGTGGCCACACAAAAATAGCGGGTGGGCGTCGCAGCTGATCCACGAATATGGCCGCCGCATGATCGTGGCGCTGTTTCTGATCAACCTTGTGGCGCTGCTGCTCACCTGGCTACGCAGCGGCATGAAGCCCTACCGCCGCCCCGCCGCCTACATGGCGCTGGTGCTAATCTTCGCCCCACTCATCGTCAGCAGTGGCAAGCACATCAGCAACGTCGATTGCCCCTGGGATCTCAACATCTACGGCGGCGACCGCCCGCACATCCTGCTGTTTCAGGATCGCCCTGATGATCTGCCGGCCACCCAGTGCTTCCCCGGCGGCCACTCCTCCAGTGGCTTTGCCTTGCTCGGTCTCTACTTCCTGTTGCTCAAACGCAATACCCGGCTGGCCAAACTGGGGCTGGCCATCGGCCTGGGAGTCGGCAGCCTCTTCGCCTTCGGCCAGGAAGCGCGTGGCGCCCACTTCATCTCTCACGATGCTTGGTCGGCCTTTATCTGCTGGTTCACGGCACTGGTGATATACACAGTAATTTTCAGGCAGCGGCTCTGGTCAGACTGATATAATTTGTAGCCCCACCCCAACGGGCACGCCACCATGAGCAAAGAACTACCCCACGCGCTGCGCGGTCGCGGCGCCATCAGCAATCCCGACAATCGCTTTGATTCGAACCAGCGCGAGCTGATCGACGACGGCTGGGGCAATCTCGACGAGCCTCTGCAACCGTTACGCACCACCCTCACCATCGACACGGCCAAGACCGTCATCAGCTACAACCAGTCACCCGACATCCCCTTCGACCGCTCCATCAACCCCTATCGCGGCTGCGAGCATGGCTGCGTCTACTGCTTTGCCCGTCCCACTCACGCCTACCTGGGGCTGTCGCCGGGGCTCGATTTCGAGACCAAACTCTTTTACAAGCCCGATGCGGCGACACTACTGCGTGAAGAGCTGGGCAAAAAAAACTATCAGTGCCAGCCGATTGCCTTAGGGATAAATACCGATGCCTATCAACCGGTGGAGCGCCAACTCGGCCTCACTCGTCAGCTCCTCGAAGTGCTTCAGGAGACACGCCACCCCGTCACCCTCGTCACCAAGTCGGCGCTGATCGAACGCGACATCGACATCCTGGCGGAGATGGCGCAACACAATCTGGTCCACGTCGCCCTCTCCATCACCTCCCTCAACCGCGACCTCAGCCGCCGCCTCGAACCGCGCGCCGCCGCGCCGCAACGACGCATCGAGACCGTACAAAGGTTGAGCGCAGCAGGCATCCCAGTTTCGGTGCTCATCGCGCCACTCATTCCCGTACTCAACGACAGCGAATTGGAGAGCATCATGGAAACGGCGCGTAACGCCGGGGCTGACGGGTGCGGCTATGTGCTCTTGCGCCTACCTCATGAACTGAAGGATCTGTTCCAGCAGTGGCTGCACGAACACGAACCACTCAAGGCCGAACACGTAATGAATAGAATCCGCGACTGCCGTGGTGGCAAGGAGTATCAGGCAGCGTTTGGGTCACGCATGAGTGGCTCAGGAATCTTCGCTGACCTATTGCGCCAGCGTTACCAACTCGCCATGAAACGGCTCAACTTTAAGGGTGTATCGGAGCTGGAGATCGAGCACTTCATCAAACCGCAAAAAGAGCAGCCCCAGCTAGAGCTGTTTTAGGCGCTGGCCCCAAAACCACCATAGTGCGCCAGAAACAGTTTCAGCCCCTCACGCTCAAACCATTCCTCATCCCATTCGCGCAGCTCAATGTGTTCATGGAAACGATAGAGGTAGAACTGCGCCATCACTATTCCACCTTCGGCAAGGATGAGTGGCGCTTCAACCTGGTCGTAATCATCACCTTCAAAACGATCGAGCTGCTGCTGGTCTGCGGCATCGATATCCAGATAGAGCTGGCCGTCGATGTAATCGCCCAACCCGGCGGCGATGGCGGCCGGATAGGTTTCGCCTTTGATGCAGCAGCGTTGATAGCCGTAGAGCCGCGCCGGTTGCTGTTCATATTTGCCGCGCACGACGGTAGTCCAGACTGCGGGGAACATGAGGGAGCCGTAGGTGAAGAGATGCATGTGATTTAACCTTATTCGTTAGGTTTCGATATTCGTAACTTCACTACTCCCTGTATTGATCCTTGTATTCGTCTGACGGTTCAGTGGCCTGTACCACATCGAGCACCATCCCACCCGGGTCCTTTATCATGAAATGCCTTTGGCCCCAGTCTTCTGTCTTGATCTCGAGCAGAATGGGGATTTTTGCGTTTCTGAGTTTTTCGTATTCTTGATCCACGTCACGCACCTCGAATGAGTAGATCACTCCGTCGCCCGAATAGGATTTATGCAAGAACTCGGGTTGGGAGGAATGGTTCGATTGCAAGAAACCCAATTGAATTCCGTTCTCGGAGATTAGGTGGATGTACCACTCCGCCTCGAAAGCGACATTGAACCCGAAATGCTGGATATAGAAGGCGCTGCATTCTTTTAGTTTTGAGGTGGTCAGTACGGGGAAAAACCCCGTTGGGTTAACGATTGGCATGGCGGTGTCCGTCCTTTTTCTTAGCTTCCCGTAGCAGTTGTTCCTTGACCTGCTTCGGCACTTTATCCCAATGAACATCTGTCAGTGCACCCTGCAACGAATATAGGTAGTAACACACTGGCATTGTTTGCTTTGGGTAACTCTGGCAGATCCACTGATAGGCCTTCGCTGGCCCGAGCCGTTGAAGGTCGGCGCGGGTGTACACGCCGATTTCATTCAGCCGTTTCTCGATGGTCTGACCTATATTCTTCAGGTGAGAAAGCTCCGATTTTATTTTCATTGGAATCTCCCTATTTGTAAGAAACCTAACGTAGCACGTAGGACGAAAATATCCACAACGTTTATTCAGCCCGCGCTACCTTTTGCTGCAGCAGCGGCAACTGAAAATCATCCTCCTCCTGATAGGCGATGATTCGCCCCTTCGCATTGGTGACCCATTTGATTTTTTTGAGCAGCTCCTCAGTATAATTCCTGTCTTTGAACGGCCCGGCGACCACGGTGCAAAGCTTGCCGCCATAACAGCCGGTGATGGACAACGGCACCCCCATGACTTCAATTTTTTTGATCAGCGCGCGGGCCGAGTGGGCGGTTTTATAACTGGTGAGCTGTATCACCAAACCGCGTTCAGGGCGTGGTTTGGCCTTCAGCTGCATCACTGGCATGGCGACGGCATGTGTGCCCTCCGCCACCATCCGTACTCGCTGCCAGTCGGCAACGCTCATGGGCACGGTGACAATCCGATCCATCCAGTTGACCAGCGCGGCCAAGTTCAACTCACCACTCACCCCCTCCGGCTTATGAAATTCAAGATAGAGAGCACCATTTTTGTAGCCATGTTTAAGCGACTCATTGACGATGCGCACCGGGATTCCTGTCGCAATGCGATTAATCAGCAGATCAATATCACCGGGATACATACGCACACAGCCAGTGCTCACCTTCGTACCGATGCTGGCCGGGTTGTTGGTGCCGTGGATCATGAATTCGGGATGATCGAGGCCGATGGCAAAATCACCCAGCGGATTTTTTGGGCCCGGCAGCACGACGTCAGGCAAACTTGGCTGCGCACGCCGAGTAGATTCCGGAACCGTCCACGAGGGGCGACTCAGCCGCTGTTCCACCTTAAACTCCTTCTGCCGAATGGCGAGACATTCACTGCTGATACTAATAGGATAGGTGCTCACCAATGGCGGCTCGGGCAATCTTTTTACAGCGGGGATTTGCAACAAAAGCGCGGCGGCCTGAGCCTCAGGTGAAACGGGCTGGCCTGCGGGGGGCGACGCCTGGGCAGCGGCGGGTATGGGTGCTGGGAATGGTAGTTTTATTGGTAATGGTATTAGCGCTGCTGTGGCGGCGGGTTCGGCCGGGGGAGTAACGGGTGGCGTCACTGCGAGTGCAGCCTGCCCTTCTGAAGTCGTCGCCACTTCTGCAGGGGTCTCTTTTTTGGGCTCCTCAGGAATGGCGTAATAGTAGAGACGCATCTCGGCGAGGCTGATCACAATCCCCTCGCGCGGCCCAGAGGGCAAAATGTGACGGCTCGGGATCAGGATCCGCGCCCCGGCGGGTGGTTTCTTGGGGTTAATACCGGGATTGGCGGCCGTGATGGCGTTGATGCCCACATCGTAACGCCGGGCAATGTCATACAGAGTGTCCGTGGCGGTGGCGGTGGCGTACTGAACCTGTCCCACCACATC
>JAYUTP010000143.1:0-4426 GCA_043755075.1 Tenderia sp. (SeqCode) | reverse complement strand
TGTATCATTGTTCGCTCTTCAATGCTCAATTGATCGTAGTTTTTTCCCATGCAACATTATCCCCTGAAAATGTTGCACTTGGTTTTTGAGCGCGCCCTGGTCTATCTCGCAATTATCGATGCCTCGAAAAAATGGATTTTGGCTGTGGGCAGGATCGTCAACGGCATAATTGAGAACCGCTTCTTTTGTGACCTCATTCACCCGATTCTTTGGGTTGGGCTTTCTCCGGGTTTTGCCCAGCAATGCCTGCAAGTCAGGTGTCATATTGAGTCTAACTACTACAACTTCATTCATCGAATGATGATCTGTCACCGGCTCAGTTCGAGAAATTAGTGGATTAATGTGTCCGGTTTTATTGACCAGAACAGCATTCCTAGGTTGAATCCGCCTTACATTTAACCTTGACGGTTACACAGATATCTGTTGCAGGTGTATGGGGACTCGTGGCTTCAATGGATTTATAGAGATGCTCCCCTACAGTGCAGTGACAACGACTACTCTGGCGGCTGATAGACCTTGCGTCGGAAGAGATCGTTGCGACGACTGACGAGGCGATCCAGAAACAGCAGGCCGTCGAGGTGATCCATCTCGTGCTGGATCGCCCGCGCTTCAAAGCCGCTGCACTGAATTGAATGTTTCTGCCCGTGTGCATCCTGATACTCGAGAGTGATGGTCTCGGCGCGCATCACGTTGCCGGTGTAGTCAGGCACCGACATGCACCCCTCGCGTCCTTTGACAAAACCGTTGTACTCGACGATCTCGGGATTGATCAGCACCAGATAACCGTGGTGTTCAATTTTCGGTTTACTCGATACATCGACCAGCGCGATGCGCTGAAAGCGCCCCACTTGTGGTGCCGCGATACCAACACCACCGGGGCCGCCACGCATCGTCTCTTCAAGATCAGCGAGGAACTGATGTAGCTCAGCATCAAAGTCTGTGACCTCTTCACTGAGCTGCTTTAGTCGCTCATCGGGGTAAGTAAGGATTTCTAACTTCGTCATCGTCCCTACCCGCCCCCTATCCAATCATTGTTTCAATGAGGGAGAGCTTGGCCTCAACCCCCTCTTTGATCACTATCTGCAAAGCCGACTCCAGCGCCGCTATCCCCTCGCCCGCCACTCCGTCGATGTGCATGATGTAGATCGGTTTCGCTTCTGTACCACCAACATCCGATTCAAGATTGACGATATTGAGGCCAGCCTCGGCCAACGCGCCGGTGACATGGGCAACAATGCCGGGGCGATCTGCTCCGTAAACAGTAATCTGCACATCGGGCTCGACATGGTGATGCAGATCGCCATCCATTTTGTCGATATGAATATGCAGCCCCATGGAGTCGGCCACTGTGCTTAACAGTGTTTGCAGTGATTTGATGGTGCCTTCGTGACGCACCATCATCATGATGGTGAAGCTGTCACCCATACGGATCATGGAGGCCTCGCCCAGATTGCAGCCACCATCGTAAAGGGCTTGAGTGACGTGGGCGACGATGCCGGGGCTATCCTTACCGACCAGTGAAAGTATGTACCAATGAGACATAAGAACTCCTCAAGTATTAATCAATCTTCGACAATCCATATCAGCGATGCCATGCGCCCCGTGACGCCATCGCGACGATAGGAGTAAAAGCGCTCGGCATCGGTATAAGTGCAGTCGTCACCACCATAAATTGCGGTGACACCAAGCTTATCAAGACGCTGTCGCGCCAGCTGATAGATGTCGGCCAACCAACGCCCGTTTGACGATGGTATGAATGCTGAACTTGCAGCGCCATCATGGACGATGAAACCATCACGTACCTCATCGCCCACTTCAAACGCTGCGGGGCCGATGGCCGGGCCAAGCCACACCAGCAGATCGTCAGGCGCTACCTTCATGCGCAATACCGTCGTCTCAATCACGCCATCGAGCAGGCCACGCCAGCCGGCGTGGGCGGCGGCGACTACGCTGCCCTGCCGGTGACAGAAGAGCAGCGGCAGGCAGTCAGCCGTCAGCACGGCGCAGATCACGTTGGCGTGGGTGGTGAAACTGGCATCCGCATCGGACACGCCATGCACCGTGGCGGCATCCACTACGGCAACACCATGTACCTGACTCAACCAGACCGGCTCATTGGGTAAACGCTGCGACTGATGCAGGCGACGGCGATTTTCCGTGACCATTTCAGGCAGATCACCGACATGTTCACCAAGATTCAAGGTCGCGTAAGGGGGCAAGCTGACACCGCCGTGACGGGTGGTAGTCCCTGCCCGTATCGAGACTGGCGCGGGCCAGTCGGGTGTTATCCAGCCGGAATCTTCATGATCACTCATCCTGCTGGGCATCCTCATGTAAAAGCCGAATCAGCTGCTGCATATCCTCCGGCAACGGTGCCTCCCACTCCATTAGCTCGCCCGTCGTGGGGTGCTCCAGTCCAAGGCGTGCCGCATGCAGCGCCTGGCGTTTGAAGTTGCAAAGAAACTCTGTCAATCCATCACTGCAATCGGGCGGCAGACGCAAGCGCTGGCCGTAGACTTGATCGCCCGCCAGTGGATAGTGGATGTGGGCCATGTGAACACGGATCTGATGGGTGCGGCCAGTTTCAAGATCGACACGGATATGGCTGTGGATACGAAACCGCTCCAGCACTCGATAGTGTGTCACCGCCGGCTTCCCCCCCTCCACCACTGCCATCCGTTTGCGATCCACCGGGTGGCGGGCAATGGGAGCTTCAACCGTGCCGCCCGCCGTCATCACGCCGCAGGCCACCGCCTGATATTGGCGCTTCATCACCCGCGCCTGAAGGATCTCCACCAAATGTTTCTGTGACTTGAGAGTGCGCGCTACTGCCAATAGGCCGCTGGTCTCTTTATCAAGGCGGTGGACGATGCCAGCGCGCGGCACCTCGTTAAGCATGGGGTCATGATGCAGCAGGGCGTTAACCAGGGTACCCGTGTAGTTACCCGCCGCTGGATGAACCACCATGCCAGCAGGTTTGTTGACAATGAGGATGTCGCCATCTTCATACACAATATCAATCGGGATATCCTCACCAGTCCAGCTCACCTCCTCCTCGGTGGTCGCCTCCAGCTCGATCAATTCGCCCCCGATCACCTTGTCTTTGGCGCGCCACTGCCGACCATTAACCTGAACCTGCCCCTCCTTAATCCATTGCTGGAGACGGGCGCGGGAGTAATCGGGGAAGAGCTGCGCCAGCGTCTGATCCAAACGTTGACCAGAAAACTCGGCAGGTACCTTGAGTGTCATATATTCAGAAGAAGGCATTGGATTTTATACAAAAAATGTGAAGTATTATTTTAAGGAGGGTATCAATGTTAACAGATTTCAGACCTCACTCCCGGCGCAATAATGGCATACTAAGGCACGCTCGCTTTAGGCCTGCGCCCCAAGGATGGGGTTCAGGTTCGGTAACAACAAGCAGCATTACACTTGTTTAGTATCACAAGTAGACCACTCGCTCACCCCTGCCTCAAGAGCCTAACGGATGCTAACTCACCACTTGATAACAATGGATTATAGAATGCAGATACGCCTATTACTGCTAGCCCTGCTGTTCACGGCCGGAGTGATATTCTCTGGCCCCGGCTACAGCGCCGATGAAGGGATACTGGCTGAGTACAACTATTACGAAAGCGGCAAGATAGAGCTCAATGCGGGCGACTATCAGCAGGCCATTACCCATTACACCAACCTGCAGAAAATCTATCCCAAAAGCGTCTACATTCCACAGGCCCGGCTGGAGAGCGCTTACGCCTACTATAAACTAGGCAATAGCCAAGCAGCCATCGGCCTGCTTGAGGAATTTTTTGACGACAACAATCAACACCCAAACAAACCCTACGCCGTCTACCTAGCCGGTCTCGTCAGATATCAAGAAGCGCTTCAGTTAATAGAAAACACATCCACTCGTAAAGAATCAGACCGCGCCCGAGCCACCAGCCAGCAAGCCATCGACTACTTCACTCAGTTGCAGGATAAGTTTCCAGATAGCCTCTACAGCGAAGATGCCCGGCAAAAAACCACCTATCTGCTGGAAAAGGTAGTCCTCCAACTGATTAAAGTTGAAGGCCAAAATGCTGACCAGGATCGCCAGAAACGGATCAAAGCCGAGAGTGAGCGGAGCCAGACGCTGCTGATGAAACGGCCGCCCAGCCATTACACCCTGCAACTGGTTCGCGTCGCCGATTACGACGCTGCCTTCAAGGTCGCAGTCCAATACCAGCTGGAGAAAAATGCCACCATTATTGAGACAACCACCACCGAGGGGCTTGGTTACACACTGCTTTATGGTGTATACCCCAATAAACGCGAGGCCATGCAGACCGGTGCAAAACTCCCAGCAGCCATCCTTCAGAAGCAACCTTGGGTCCGTGAAATGAGCTCGCTCCAGGATGAAATTGTCGCAAGCCGCTTGCTCGCGGCA
>JAYUTP010000142.1:0-24985 GCA_043755075.1 Tenderia sp. (SeqCode) | reverse complement strand
CGCTTGATTTGACGCACGCTGACCGCAAGCTGCTTGCCTGCTTCCTTCTGGTCGATTTTACCTGCTGTCAGGAGTTCCATCACTTGTGCCCGTATTGCTTCCTTTTGACTCATCATCTGATCCATTCAAAAACGTCCGCCTCTGGTTTTTACAGGACCTGAGTGTACTCACTCAGGGGACATTTCTATTTGGGAGAAAGGGGACATTACTACTTAGCGCTAACACGGGATCGGTGACACGTGTCACCTAATGCAAAGTGGTGGTATGCTTTTAGGTGTCCCAGGCTGGGACAAATAGGAGTACAGATGAAGCCGTCAGAAGCCTTGGACTTAAACCGCGCCGCGATTCGCAGCGTTGTTGAGTCTCACCGCGCCCGCAACGCACGGGTATTCGGCTCTGTTCTGCGCGGTGAGGACACGGACAGTAGCGACTTGGATATCCTCGCTGACCCGACGCCTGAGATGACATTGATGGATGTAGCGGCAATTCAGGTCGAATTGGAGCATCTTCTTGGCGTATCTGTCGATGTATTGACCCCCAGGGCTTTGCCCGAGACGTTCCGCAACTGTGTTCTCTCTGAGGCGGTTCCGGTATGACCAAAGCACTGCGCGTCCCGGACTACCTCGGGCACATTTTGAAGGCCATCGAGCGCATCGACCGCTACACGGCAGACATGGACGAAGTCGCGTTTCTGAATAGTGAACTGGTGCAAGACGCCGTGATTCGAAACATCGCTAGAGAAGGAATCCGCCTGTGGGCAACCAACTGACACCAATAGTCTTGATGGCTAAAGCGGATCGTGCCTGTTCATCGGCTCGCACTACGCTATGTTGGGCCCTATGCAAAAATAAGGAGGACACATGTCCAATGTAAAACAGAAGATGTCTGACGTAATCCAAGCTCAGCCTGATGATGCCACCTATGAGGAAATCATGCGGGAGCTTGCATTCGAGCGTATGGTTGCGCGCGGGCTTGAAGACTCTCGCGCCGGTCGGGTCGTATCAGATGAAGAAATGGAACGGCGCATACGCACATGGCGGAAATAAGATGGACGGAAGAAGCCCATCATTGGCTTCGATATATTTATGATTACATCGCCACAGACAATCCCGATGCGGCCCAAAAGGTCGTAGCGGGTATTTACGAAAAGGCACAATTGCTGCGTCAATTTCCCGAGATCGGTTACAAGTATCGGTCAGAGCCGGAGGGAGAAATTCGCATTCTGCTGTATGGCCATTACCGAATAACCTATTTTGTCAAGGGCTCTGAAAATATCGAAGTCTTGGGTGTGTTTCATGGCGCGCTCGATCTTTCCAAGTATTTACCCTAATCAACCGGGCATAACAACGCGTTCAACTCGGACGTGCAAAAGCAGAGCGAAGCGGCGCTTTTATCAGTCCTGGTAGGACAGATCAAGAGCTTCGGCCCCTTTGGGCCGAAGTATGAAGTAGGCCAAGCCCGCGAAGGGGTTAGGCTGTGAAAGCACAAGACTTGATAGCGAAGGCGGTGCAAGCCGCTGCCTCGGCTAGGGTGCTGCTGGACACCGGCGATACGGATTGCGCGTGCAACCGCGCCTACTACGCCATGTTCGGCGTAAAAACCAAATAGGAAACAGACATGCCCGCGATTTCCATGTTCTACGGACTCATCGTTTATATGTATTTCATGGACAACAAGCAGCATAATCTGCCTCATATTCATGTGAGGTACCAAGGTGATGAAGTGATCGTTGCTATTCCAGACGGACAAATTCTCGAAGGCGGTATTCCTGCTTCAAAAATGAAATTGCTTCAGGCATGGATCGAGCTGCACAAAGATGAACTTGTTGCCGATTGGGAACTCGCCGTAGCGGGAGAGACGCCCTACAAGATCGAGCCGTTGAGGTAGCAACTATGAATCCTAGAGTAAAACATGTATCCGCTTCATCAGATTACAAACTCCATCTCGAATTCACAAATGGCGAGTGTGGTGTCTACGATTGCTTGCCGCTTCTAGATTTCGGCGTTTTTAGAGAACTGAAAGATTTAGGTTACTTCAAGCAGGCGCAAGCAGTGGACGGAACGGTCGCTTGGCCGCATGAGCAGGATATATGTCCAGATACTTTGTATCTGGATTCAGTGAGGCGCGCCGAACAAGGCGCTCCAGCCGACGCTCGTACTTCGCGCGGCTGAGCTTGGTCGTTCAATGCAGCATGCGCCTCCTTGCTGGTATCTGATGCGGGCCCGTCAAGCCCTACATTGGCAAGACGCACAGTGACCCTCTCAGGTCGGATGTACAACATCTACATGGATGCCGCAGGTGCCGCATCCTTCATTGAAGCCGCCGACTCTCACGGCTTGGAAGACGAGGCCCGTGCCATCGTCGAGAAGTTCAATTCGTAACAGCGGCGCCCCAGCAACCGCCAGGGCCTTTCTTCAGAAGGAACACGCATATGCAAGCAGTTATCGCACCGCCATCAGTCCCGGTAGGACAGATCAAGAGCTTCGGCCCCTTTGGGCCGAAGTATGAAGTAGGCCAAGCCCTTCGGCAGTTGGACGATGGCGATTGGATGGTTGAAGTCACGATGGTCGAAACAGGCGAGAAAGTGGAATACCGTTGGACGCACTTGTCTGATGACCCGGAGGCGCACTAATGTACGCGGTTGCATTTGACCTAGTGGTGGCCGACACTGAGAAATATCATCCGAAAGGCGTCACGCAGGCATACACCGAGATTGGCGCGGTGCTGGGTGAACACGGCTTCCGGCGCGTGCAGGGCAGTCTCTACGTGAGCGACAACGAGGACATGGCGAATCTGTTTCTTGCCATTCAATCGCTGCGTGGTCGCTTGTGGTTCCCGAAGTCAGTGCGCGACGTTCGCGCCTTCCGCATCGAACAGTGGTCGGACTTCACTGCTGTCGTCAAGGGCTGAGTGTGCTGCATATCTAAAAATCATCGAAACCACTCATGAAACTAATAACTAACTGCTGGGCCATTTAGGGTTTTCGCTGGACACGTACATGGATTGACGGTGGAGTGTGACACGTGTCACCTCATGTGAGGTGGCAATCATTTCACATTCATAGGGAGGCGTTATGTCGAATCAATTCAGTGGTACTGGCAACCTGGCAGATACACCCACACTTAAATCCGTGACGGTCAATGGTGAAGATCGCAAGGTCGCGGAGATGCGTGTGTTTTTCGATGAGTACAAGCCGGATGGTCAGGGGAACTTTGAACAGGTGGGGGGCTTCTGGCTGGATGTGTCCATCTGGGGCAGACGTGCGGAACAGGTGGCGGAACTGTGCCGCCGCGGGGCTCGCATCTACGCCATTGGTTCGATGAAGGAGGATCGGTGGCCAGACAAGGATACGGGGGAGGAGCGGAGCAAACACTATCTGGTGGCCGATGATATTTTCCTCTCCCTGAGCCGGATCGAGTCGGTTAAATTCCGTCCGAAGCGGGCAGCGGAAGAGTAGCCCCGGCTGCGGATAGGGCGTTCAGGAAGGATATTGCCTATGAGCTGGATCATCACCTTTTCGGGTCGGCGCTTTGATATTTTAGAGCCAGACTCGCAAGATGTAGCGATACTGGATATTGCACACGCCTTGGCGCATGCCTGCCGTTTTGCCGGCCATTGTCGTAGCCACTATTCGGTTGCACAGCACAGCATACTGGTATCACAATTGGTGCCGCAGGAGTATGCCATGCCCGCGTTATTACATGATGCGGCAGAGGCCTATGTGGGGGATATGGTTACACCTCTCAAACAAGCCTTGCCCGAGTTCGCAAAAATCGAACAACGGATCATGGCGGTGATCGCTCTTCGATACGATCTTGCCTGGCCGTTCGCGGCTCCCGTTGCCAAGGCTATCAAGTATGCCGATCTTCAGGCGCTGGCGCTCGAGCGCCGGGATTTACTACCCGTGCACTCTGAACCCTGGCCCTGTCTCGAGGGTGTGGCAATAGACACTATTAGTGAAACGGTAATTCACCCCTGGGGTGCCAGCCATGCCAAGCAGGTATTCCTTAAACGCTTTGAGCAACTGCTATCGTATACAAGGAAGGTGTCATGTTGATGAGAATGTTGATTCTGGGGGCCGTTTTGATAGGAGCGGGCTGCAATGCGGGACCGGTGATAACTCATATCGGTGGGGGTAGTTCATCGGCCCCTGTGTCTTTGTCCATTACGGGTGAACCTGCCTTTGCATTAGAGGTGGCGCGGTCGGGGGTTCCTGGACCGATGGAGACGGTCAGCGGTAACTGGCATTTGAGCGGTTTCTATACAGGCTCGAGTCAAGGATGCCGGTACGTCAGTATCCGTAACCTTGGCCTGTCGCGAACCACGCACTACTCCGTGTGTGGCGGCGCGGCGCGGGAGCGATCAGAAGTAGCGCCGACGTACCCCGGAGGCAATGATGCTGAGCGGGTGCGCCGGAGCGTGATGGATTCAGCTTGGCGTAACGGCCAGGCAGAGCAGCAGTGGGAGGTCTATCGGGTGAGTAGTGTGCGAATCGGTCCACCGCGTTCAGATGGGTGTGCAACCGTAAGTACGCTGATCACTTACGATGGTATGTTGGTTCGGCATGAAGATGAACGTGTCTGTCATTAAGGGATAAATATCATGATGAAAATGAGTACGGGGGTTGTGGCGGGCGTGGCATTGGCGGGATTCCTGGCAACAGCGGCGACCGTTGCGGAAGAGACAGTGACGAAAGTCTATTTGTTCATGCCCCTTCCCAGCATCGACGTGGAGTTCAAATCCTTGAACGGTTATACCCCGGCGGTCGCCGCGCCCGGAAAAAGAACTGCTCTGGAGAGGTATGTGACTGATGCCGTGCGTCACGCAGACAAGGCATTGACGGCTGAAGTACGGCAAGCAATCCAGGCGAGTATGGCTGGCCAGGCGATATTGGTTGATGCACCACTGACCGGTATTAATCCCGATGACAAGACGTTCGGCGTAGCGCTCGCCGCCTTGCCGTTCATGCAGCGGCGCGGCGTCCCGGTCACGGTGGCTGTCAATAAAATCACACTGATAGGAGATCATGAGGGAACCGTGACTAATCCACGCCCTTACCAAGGAGTAATTAACATAGCTCCCGACGATATATGGGGGGCGCTTAAGAGCGTAGGCCGCGGCTTTGCGAATATAGCGGAAGGTAATACCCCGCTGACCTTTGACGGCCTGACCAACCTCTCCTACCAGGTGCAGTACAAGGTCTATGCCACAGCGACTGGGGAGCTATTGCGTAGTGGCAATATCGGTCCGCTGACCGCGGTCAGCCCGTCATGGCAGGGATCGTGGTCGTTTCCAGCGAACGAGCCATTTTATGACATGATATGCACCAACGGTATCTGTGATACACAATTCTCACCAAAAGAGGCTGCGAATATAGTCACGGACCCACGTCCATCGATCCTGCCGGAGACGGTTGCCAAGATCAGTCCGCAGATCAAGGAGGCCGTGATCAAGAGTTTCTCCGACTGGCCCGATCTGATTGCCGCCGGTCAAGAGTTGGCGGCGAGGCGATAGGGAGCTGATTTAGCCGGAGGCAATTTGAACAGCCTTGAATTCAAATCGGAGGAACACGGCAAGTATTGCCTTCTTCCGATTGAGTTGATTCACCCTGGGCGCTATCAGCCGCGCAAGCACTTCAATCCGGAAAAACTTCAGGAACTGGCCAACACCATCGCTGCCCATGGGGTAATGCAACCCATGATGGTCGTCTAAGTGTGCGGTTTTTCAGCCTTGATGAGTTTGATGGATTGTTGCAGAAACTGGGGTGGGTTAAGGATGAGGAGGAGTTCCGATGATACAGCTTTACATCTGTGAAAAACCCTCCCAGGCACGTGATATCGCCGCGATTTTAGGTGCGCGTGACAAGGGCGAGGGGTGTTACAAGGGATCTGGCGTAATGGTGACCTGGTGTATTGGACATCTTCTGGAGATGGTTCCACCGGAAGCTTACAACCCGGCGTTCAAGCGCTGGGAATTGTCCCATTTGCCGATCATTCCGGCGCAGTGGATGCTGGAGGTGACAGACCGCGGCAAGACTCAATTCAAGGCGGTCAAGACGGCGCTGGGACAGGCCTCGGAGGTGGTGCTGGCCACCGACGCTGACCGGGAGGGCGAAACCATTGGCCGGGAGGTCCTGGATCGATGCGGCTGGCGTGGTCCGGTCAGGCGGCTGTGGCTGTCGGCGTTGGATCCTGCCAGCATCCGCAAGGCGCTGGCGAATCTCCTGCCGGGCGAAAAGACCGAACCGCTTTACCGGGCCGGACTGGGTCGGGCGCGGGCGGATTGGCTGGTGGGGATGAATCTGTCGCGCCTGTATACCCTGCTCGGACGGAACAGTGGCAACGACGGGGTGATCTCCGTGGGGCGGGTGCAGACCCCGACCTTGAAGCTGGTGGTGGACCGTGACCGGGAGATCGAGGGGTTTAAGCCGATCGCTTTTTATGTGCTCGAGGCCGAGTTCCGCGCCCGCGCCGGATCCTTCCGGGCGCAGTGGCAGGCGCCAGCGACGGTATGCGATGGTGAAGGGCGCTGTCTGCAGCGCGACGCGGCGGTCAAGGTGGCCAGCCAGGTGCAGGGGCGGGAGGGGCGCATCATGCGTGCCGATACCGAGCGCAGGAAGGAGGGGCCACCCCTCCCCTTTGATCTGAGCACGTTGCAGCAAGAGGCCTCACGACGTTTTAGCATGACTGCCCAGCAGGTGCTAAATATCGCCCAATCGCTCTACGAGACGCACAAAGCCACATCTTACCCGCGTACCGATTGCCCCTACTTGCCCGAGAGTCAGTTGCCAGATGCCTCCATGGTGTTGAAGGCATTGGCGTCGAGCGACCCAGAACTCCGGACACTGGTCGCGGGGGCCAATACCGGCTTGCGTTCACGCGCCTGGAACGATGCCAGGATCACGGCTCACCACGCCATCATCCCGACGGCCGCCGGGGTCGACATAGGGCGTTTATCGGCGGATGAGCGATGCCTCTATGACTTGATCCGGCGCCGCTACCTCGCCCAGTTCTATCCCGATTACCAATTCGATCAAACCACCATCGAGGTGCGGGTCGAGGGCGAAACCTTCAAGGCCAGCGGCCGGGTGGCGCGCGTATCTGGCTGGCGGGCGGTCATGGAACCGTTGCCCGTGGAAGAGTCAGCGGTCGAGGATGAGGATACTCAGGTGCTGCCTCCGGTGGCACGGGAGGATCTGGCCACGGTCACCGCGACCAAGGTCGATGCCCGCAAGACCAAGCCGCCATCACGCTTCAGCGATGGCACACTGATCGCCGCGATGAAGTCGGTGGCCAAACACGTGCAGGATCCCAGTCTCAAGGCCGTGCTCAAGGAGACCGCCGGGATTGGAACCGAAGCGACCCGTCCCAGCATCATCGAAACGCTGCTCAAGCGCGGCTTCCTGGTGCGCAAGGGCAAAAAGCAGCTGTTGAGCACCGACATCGGCCGACGCTTGATCGATGTGTTGCCGGTGGCCGTTACGGACCCTGCCACCACCGCCCGCTGGGAACAGGCCCTGGACGAGATCGCCCAAGGAAAGGGCGCTCTCAATGACTTTCTGGGGGAGCAGACCCAGTGGCTGACCGAGATGGTCCGGTCAGGCAAGGAGGCCGCGCCAGCGGCTGCCATGCACACGCCTCCGGCCTTCCCCTGCCCCGCCTGCAGCAAGCCCATGATGCGGCGCAAGGGCAAAGATGGGATATTCTGGGGCTGTTCCGGCTACCCAGACTGCCGGACCACCCTCCCCGATGACAACGGTAAACCAGGGGCGCGGACGGTTCACCCGGTGGCGGAGAGCCAGGAAAAGGCGACAGGAAACAAGCCAAAAACTGAGCCAAAGGTCGTCAACTCTGGCGGGATTATCTGTCCAACCTGCAAACAGGGGCAATGGGTGCAGCGGACTTTGAAGGATGGCAAAAATGCCGGCAAAACCTTCTCCGGTTGTACCCGGTTTCCACAATGCAGGCACTTTGCCTGGACGACTGATCGTTAAAGTAATTCACAGATCTTGACGTTACGCTAATAGAGTTATAGGGTTACAGGTGTTACACGTGTCGACTGCGTCAGTCGTAAAAAAGTGCCTACATCCCTCTCACCTGCCGGTGTTTGGGGCTGGATCGTGAAACAGGCATACACGTCCTTCGGGACGCGATCCTTGCTTATAAATTTACCCTGAGTGGGGGGAGTTCATCTCCCGTCAGGGAGCATGTTCCCCTCGTTTTGTTGTT
Source organism: Tenderia sp. (SeqCode) (assembly GCA_043755075.1). Taxonomy (GTDB): domain Bacteria; phylum Pseudomonadota; class Gammaproteobacteria; order Tenderiales; family Tenderiaceae; genus JAKFXL01. Next base: position 16,757 of record JAYUTP010000142.1, on the reverse strand, counting down.
CACAACCAAGAGGAGGAGCGATGCGTTTAAACAAGGAACAGACGAAGCATCTGGCCGATACGTTACGGGCCGTTGCATTTGCTCAGTTTGCAGCCTTCGGCTATGTGGCGATGAAAGAAGAAAGTTACACCATATTCGTTATTTCTGCGGTGTTGTTCGTCTTTCTTGAAGTTGTTGCTGTGGTTATCCTGGAGGATGCTTAAATGCCAATTGAATATTTCATATTGCTGGTAATTTTTGTGTTTGGGATCATCGGTGCGGGTATAGCTTACCTGAACCATCAAGGTCACAAACATTAACTGTAACCATGAACGAATACACATTTGTTTTGTTGTTCTTACTGGCTGGCGTATGTGCTATCGGCTGGTATGTTCATAAACACTAAGTTGTAACTCAACCCGCCCTCGCTAACGCCAGGGTCTTTACACTCAACCCCACCGGGGAAAGCTCCCGGTATGGGATGTTTTCTTCCGGTTTTTTTATTTAACCCAAGGAGAAAGCACCATGAACACTCAATCAAATCAATCTACTGAAAAATTCTTTGACCTGCACACCACTGGCATCGGTTATCTCAATCGTGCCCGCGAAGTGCCTGTAAAGCGTGGCGAGCCGTTTCTGGCCGTCGATATCAACGCGATGCACGGGTCAGAGAAGGATGTTCAACAAGTTCGTTTCGATTGCCGTGTCTCAGGCACCGAAGCCAAGGCGGTGATGCGTAATATATTGATGTCCGCTGTTGAAGCCAAAAAGAAGGTGCTGGTTGGTTTCAAGCTCGGTGATCTGTATGTTGATACGTTCGTTTACGAGAAAGGCGATAAGGCCGGTCAGACAGGCGTCAGCCTCAAGGCCAGGCTGTTGCGGATACTGTGGGCCAAGGTGGATGGTGAAATTGTTTACCGTGCGCCTCATGAGTCTCAAGAGGCTCATGGTGGTAATGATGAGGAGCATTCCGAATCAGCGCCGATGGACCCTGCAGAAGCAACACCCTCCTCTGCCGACGAAACCCCGTCAGGCCACACACTCGATGGTGAGTGTGTTACTGATCAACCCAGCGCCTCGCCTGCTCAAAGTGATTCATTGCCGACAGAAGTAAAGTTGTCGAAAGATGATCCTGAATTTGAGCAAAAAAAGCAGGAACTGAAGGATAAGGGGTATCGCTGGAATAAAGAGAGTCAAAGCTGGTGTTTGCCAGAGCAGCGTGCTGCGTAGCAGTCAGTTGTTAATCACTTAACGCCTTAACCGGGAATCCAAAGATTCCCGGTTCTATTAACTCAATAAACACCCGTCCTGGGGATTCACTTCTCCCCGACGGGATAGGTGCGTCTCCAGCGGGTTTCATCAACCCAAGAAGGAGGCACCTCATGGTGAGTCTTGTTGATCTCAAATGGTTTAAACGCTGTCAGCAACAGCTGAAAGATATGGCGGACGATCCTGAATATGCCGCTTTGATCAAGAGTGAGTTGGATAAGGATACAGAACTCAGGGAAGAACTCTCTCACATTTACGTGAAGGCGTTACGCACCCTCGAGGCTCTTGGGAAGGAATGATTCCAGCATCCTGCGGAGAAACATCTCCTCCAGTGAACGACCTGGGTAATTGACCAGGTGCGCCCCGACAAAGCTTTCGAGCTGTGTTCGAGTGCGAATGTATTTGGGATCAGAGCCTGTTAGGCCGGCAAGTTGCTTGATTTCGCGCCGTGTCAGGCGGATATGATCTCCGAAACCGCGAGGTTCGAGCTTTTCGAGCAACACTTCAACACAATCAGGAGCTGCGGTGGGACGGAATAACTCCTCCACCAGTTGCCGTTCTAGGTTATCGCGGTTTCCTGCAATCACAGTCAATGTCATGGCCGTCTCCTGTTTCTTTATGGAACAGCGGTCAATTTGACATAAACCATGAGTTCCATCAATACACCCGCCACGGGGATTCACTTCTCCCCGACGGGATGGGTGCGTCTCCAGCGGGTTCTATCAACCACAAAGGAGGCACATCATGGGATGGCTTTTTAAATCAGGATACGACAAATCCATGCTGATCAAAGATCTGATCAAGGGTGAAGAGAACGAGCAGCAGGCCAGGCGAACACGGGTCCATTGTGTCCGCGGTAATGTGCTCTGGTCGGTCATCGAGATCACTCACAAGCAGGAGCATAGAACCGAACGCTTCATCGCCTGCCACTTGCTGGCTTCTGAAAAAGGCTATGGCTGGGGATACAAGGATATGTGCGAGTCCATGCACCCGCTGTATTACTCCTGTCCATTGAAGTACCTAGAGATGGTGCCGGAAGTGGCCAATGAGTCCTGGCGCGAGCTTGTCCGGCACTATCATCAACGGCGCAATGTCCAGGTTGGCCAGCGAGTCAAGGTGGTCGGCTCATCCATTCCGTGGGTGAATATTATTTCACGTAGTCCGCTGATCGGTGAGCACAATGGCGTGAGCTATCGTGTTCCGAGCCGGATGCTGGGTGGTTTGATGTAGGGTTTTAGTCAGCAAAATAAATTTTTATCCAACCTACGGGGAGTCCTTTCCCCGCAGGGGGCGTGGGCTCCCCTCAATTAATTAATGAGGAGTTCTTAAATGAACAGAGTCTGCAACAAAGTGATCGCTCAACACATTGAACATGTCGGTTCGCTGCATGCAGCGGCTGCCTTGCTTGAATTTAACCGGCAGAATAATGGACGTGGCAGTGCATTGGTGCTGGTACAGTCCAGTCATGATGAAAATACAGATGACTGGGAAGCGGTGGCTATTACATCCAGCACCAAGCAAATCGGGTTCTGGCAGGTGTCCTACTTCGGCGCTTCTGGATTTACCGGAGATTGCCAGTGTCCATCCAAGCTGGTTGCCTTACAACGGGCTATGCGGGAAGGATTTACAGTGCTTAACTCAGATGTTCTTAAACGGATGGTCCTCACACCAAAATTTCAGATGGATGGTGAGGTAAGCAATCCCCATCGGCACACACACACGGAGGTATGAGGCATGGCAGGAAGGGACGGTCCGGTTGGGCCGCCCCTCCCTGCAAGGGATAAGTCAACCAGATAATAGCAAGAAGGTCGTTTGAGAGGTCTTCCTCCGACGCTCTCCTTAACGGAGTGCCGGAGGAAGACCTCTCAAGTCGGGGTCTTCTTAATATTGCTGGCTGCCGGTCGCCGGAAGATGAAGGCCGCGCCCCTTTGTGCATCACAGGCAGTGCGTGATGCGCCTCATATTGAGAAGGTCCGAGATCCCAAAGGCGGACCGGGAGTCACATGGATGCAGCGCATAGACTTGTACGGGCGAGTCAAGCGAGGCCTCCTCCTCCGGTGGGTCATGGCAATATTGCCGATCAATGGCACCGTAGCGTCCGCAACCTGGCGGCCACGGTATTACCTCAAAGATGCCCTTTTCAACACCTGGAAATCCCCGCGAGGGGGTTTCCCCTGAATCTCTTAAATGTCAAGGGATTCAGGGGAAACTCTGGCGTATCGATACATCCCTTTGACAGGTGGGGGTATAAAAGCCTAAAGTCCCACCTGTTGTAACGTGACGACTGCGACCAGCCGTAAGAAGTGCCTATATCCCTCTCGCCTGCCGGTGTTTGGGGTTGGATCGTGAAACAGGCACACACGTCCTTCGGGATGCGATCCTAGGTAGTACGGTCAAGAATGGCTATCTTTCGCACAGCTTGCTATTTCCCTGCCCTGCTACCCTCACTGTGCCGTGCTGTTGTTCACCAACACATGGCTTGGAATGGATTTAATGACGACTTTCGCACAGCTGTTGTTGTCCTTCCTTACCGCGCTGCGCTGTTGAACACCAACACGCGGCATGACGCCGGATCGATGCCTGCTTGTCAGCTCAATCCGGTGCCTTAACACAACACCGAGCGTGCCCTCCAACGAGAGCCCTCGGTTTTTTTTCGTACTCACCCTGGCGGGATACTTCCCCGCACGGGGAACCCCCGCCTCCTTTTTTAACCCCCCAGGAGGTTTTCATCATGATCAAAATGTCAGGCACGTTGACCATCAAGACCATTGATGGTCGTAATGGCCCGTTCAGCATCGGCCGACTCGTCACCGAGCTGGGGGATTTCACCGTCAAGGACACACTGCTGGAACAGTATGAGCCGGGCAAGTATGAAGGTGAGTTTGGGGTCAGCCGTATCTACCCCTTTTCGTACTTTGCCAACGGTGGCGTCAAGGTCGAAATACGCGCCTGTGTCGAAACCATCGCCCTAGCCGGCATCGAGAAGCTGACACCGGAAGAGGAAAAGGCATCGCTGTCGGATACTGATCCGCTCGATGAAACACCACACGCCCCAATCTCCACCCCTCCCGCCGCGACTCCGGTTAAACGGGAAAAGGAGATGTCGGGGGCTCAGGCGGATGATCAGGATGACGAGGGAGTAACAGCGGCGGACCCTGATGTGGAGTTGTTCGGGACACTGTGGCCACTCGGCCATGACGTCAAACTCGATCCCACGGTTGATCGTGGACTCTTCCGTGCCCAGCGTGATCGGCTCAAGGCGTTGGGGTACCAGTTCCAGGCGATCGGACAGGTCTGGATCAAAAAAGAAGGTCAGTAGTTTATAGTTTTATCCATCAACACACCCGCAGCGGGGATTCATCTTCCCCGACGGGAGTGGTGCGTCTCCGGCGGGTTTCATAAACTCAGCAAGGAGACTGACCATGAACCAGAACCAGCACCACCTTATGTCAATAACGGAGGCCTCTGGCCTCTATGTCGATTCACTCTTGTGCGATCAATCCTATCTGCGTTTCATCTCGGTGTGGGGGCGGGATACGGATATGCAGGAGTTTCTCGCCAAGCTGTCACTGCCTGTCAGGGATGGTGGACTGAACTCGTTCCGTGTCAATGCCGCCGATGCGCAAAAGTTTGTGCAGATCGGCAGTCTGGAACGGCTTGAAAAACTGTCAGGGCGGATGCCGAAAGATAACCTCTTTGGCGAAGTGACCCACCTCTGGCTCTACGACCGCACGGCCGTGATGCCTAACTACACGAGTCGCCAGGCACTGCTGTTCTTCAAGCCCGAAGCAGATACCCGCGAGAGGAGTGAGTCACTCAATGAGCAGCTGTGGGCGATGGTCTGTGACACTTGTCACTTGCCATTACTACCGCAATGGCGGGATATCGTGCTTCAGCGTTTAATCGAACACGGTTTTCTCAAACGGCTGGAGGGCATTGGTACCCATGCCATCGAGATCTCTCTTCCAGAACAGGAGATTGAAGCGATTGTCTCGGGCTGGATTCGTAGCGGAATCCTGACACTGGATGGAGAATCGGTGGCTGCTCTTGAAGAACCGTTCGAAGACCCGTTCGCCGGAGCTGAGGTGATATCGGTCTACACCCGTGCCCAGGCTATCGAGGATGAAATTCTGGTGGATGTAACCGAGACAGCTAAAGAGGCGGGTTTTCGTTGTCCGGTGGCACTGACTCAGGCGGTCTATGAGGCGTGCGTGACATGGGACAAGGAGGACAGTGAGCGGCAGACCTACCAGGATACATCCGGGCGTTTATGGGATGTGCTCTGGATGGCGATGAATGCCGCTCGCACCGGCGGTTCTGGCAGGAAGCCGTTTCAACTCTACTGCGTGCCACGCGATGGCAAGAGCCGGGAACCTGAATTAACCACCCTGCATATCCATGCCGGGCCAGGTGACGAAGGTGAGCTTGTAATTACCATCCTATTGCCGCATGAAGACTAAAAGGAGGATGCCATGCTGATACCAAAATGGCGTTGTGATGAGCGTGGTGAATTGCATGACGAACATGCTGATGCGTTGGAGTGCTGTCAACCATCGGTCAGTCGGGCCTATGTCTGCCCGGTGTGCTGTAAAAATTACTACATTGAATCTGAGGCCACGGAGTGTTGTGGTTATCATGAAGAGCATGAAGAGCATGAAGAGATTGTCACCGCTGCGGAGCTTGAAGCGGCGGGACAGTGTCGACTCTCGCTGAGTTGGTAGTTCATTATTTGCCCCGGCATTGCCGGGGCTTTTCCCAAGGGTTGGCGGGCTTGCCTGGCCTTGGGAAAGGCCTTATTCTGAAGATGTAATAACGTGACGACTGAGTCCAGTCGTGAAAAGTGCCTAGATCCCCTCACCGACCGGTGAGCGGGGCTGGATCGTGAAACAGGCACACACGTCCCTCGGGACGCGATCCTTGCCTTAACCCGCCGTGCCGGATCTCCGGGCGGTTCCATCAACCCTGCCGGGGAGCCCCCTGGTATGGGGATACCTCTCCTCCGGTTTTCATGTGGAGGACTGCAATGAAACACTTTGTCGTTGAATATAACCTGCCCTACGAGCACTCCGTGCGGGTGGGTATTCGTGTCGATGATGATAATCCAGAGACAGCGATTGCCATCGCCAATCAACTCTTCGATGAAGGGACGATATGGGATGACACCCAGGATGTCCCGCTACTGCTGGATGAGTATTACGAGTGTGGTGACGCCGGTGTTCCACTGCAATTCACTGTCGTCGCAGAGGGGGATGAGTGGCCTAGCGCTGATGGTAGCGTTGAAACCATTAGGCGTGCTAACTCTGCCCGCAATGCCGCCCGTTTACTGATCCACGCCTATCAACGTGGCCATGAAAACGGTGGCAGTGTCGACTGGGACGATCTCGATCAGGCCTATAAGGAAGCCTTGAAGTCGGTCTGATTTTCTCAATTTCGATTCAACTTAACCGCCAGAGGGGAGCACCACTTCCTTTGCGGGATATGGTCCCTCTCCAGGTGATTCTTAAACAATGGAGGTGTCACCATGACAACATCACGATGATCAGTATGTAGGCATAAAACTGCGGCAGAAAAATCGCAAAGTGCTCATGAGGTTGTTCAACAACCTTGAGCGAGGGCAGGCATTCTTGATGCAGGAAAACACGCTGGTTTGCTGTCGAAAAGACCTCAAGACAACGACGAATGATTTTATCAATGATCATGGCGATGTCTGTTTTGATATCAACAAGGAAATAGGATCTGAGCTGACTCTGTTGCATACGGGAATCTCAGAGCTTCGCCAGTTGCTTGGCGTTTAAACATCAAACTACCACCCACCAGGGGGATTGTTCCCCTGGTGGGTATTGATTCCTCTGAACGCTTGTATCAGACGAAATTGATGAGGAGAAAGACAATGGCTACAGTACATGAATTTGGCACGGCGCCAGAACAGGCTAAAGACGGTTATAAGCTAACGCACATCATTGTTGACACTGTTGATCATGCACGGCATGAGCACGGTGATGATGTTCGATTGGTGCTTGGCGTGGCAATACATGACCGTCCTAATTATTTCGAAATGGCCGTAATGGTAAAAATAGAATAACCCTCCGGGCGTGATCTGCGCTCATTCAAACAGACCCCAACGGGGAGCCAATCCCCATGGGTGGCTCCTTGTTGGCGGTTTTATAAACCCAACCATAAGGAGTCAACAAATGGCCTTAATGTTTCAGCGCCTGGCGCGCAATTTTGCCAAAAACGGGTACTTTCCAACCGATTCGGAGACCACCCAGCGCATTCTCAATTCACTGGCTGCGGCCAATGATGGGCGAATGCGAATACTTGATCCCTGCGCCGGTGAAGGGGTGGCGTTGGCGGAGTGCAAACACCATCTGGATTCGGATCGGACTCAGGCCTTTGGCGTGGAGTTTGACGCCGAGCGCTCTTGGCATGCAAAGGTGGTTCTGGATGTCGCGATTCATGGTGATTTTCAGGACTGTATTGTTGGACAACGGCAATTCGGTTTGCTGTGGCTGAATCCTCCCTACGGGGATCTGGTCACGGATAAGGCGGATACCGGGGATCGGGATGGCAAGGGACGGCGGCGGTTGGAGAAGCTCTTTTACCAGCTGGCAGTACCGAAGTTGCAGTTTGGTGGTGTGATGGTACTCATCATTCCCCGCTACACCCTCGATGCTGAACTGGCGTCATGGATCAGCCGTCACTTTGATCGCGTCCGCGCCTATGCAGCCCCGGAACAACAGTTTCAACAGATGGTTGTTTTGGGTGTTCGCAAACGTGTCGGCGCTGCCAATGTCATCGACGGTTCCGAGTCTGAGGTCCGTAAACGTCTCGAAGCCATCATGAGTGACTCAATATCGCTCGACGAGTTGCCCGATGAATGGCTGGATGAGCACTACGTCGTCCCAGCTGAACCGCAGGGAGAGGTGGCATTCACCTACTCGAGGATGAACCCTGCGCAACTGGCTATCGAAATCAACCGCCATCGTTGCCTGTGGGGGCAGTTCGACATGAAGTTCGGCACGGTATCAACACCGCATCGCAGACCTCTGCGTAATCCCACCCAGTGGCATCTGGCGTTGTTGCTGGCGGCGGGGCAGGTCTCTGGAGTCGTCACCTCCAATGATGGCCAGCGCAAGCTGGTGATCAAGGGCGATACCTTCAAGGACAAGATTGCCAAAACCGAGGTGCAGGAGCATGGCGATGGTATTTTTAGCGAGGTGCGTATTTTGACTGACAGATTTGTACCCGTTATCAGGGCGTTGGATTTCACGCACGGCCCCGATTATGGACGCGTCGTGACAATACGCTGATTTACTTTTAAATAAACCAATCCCATCGGGGAGTCATCCCTCTGGGATCGCATCTCCGATGTTTTTCAATTAGATAAACAGAGGAGATTTAACAATGAATACGAACTTTAAAGATACACGTTATGGACTCTCGATCGATGTGGATGTGGTGTTCTTCAGCTACAGAAACTACCGCATCGGCATTCAGTAAATATTGCCCCGGCATTGCCGGGGCTTTTCCCAAGGGTTGGCGGGCTTGCCTGGCCTTGGGAAAGGTCTTATTTTGAAGATGTAATAACGTGACGACTGCGTCCAGTCGCAAGAAGTGCCTACATCCCACTCACCGGCCGGTGAGCGGGGCTGGATCGTGAAACAGGCACACACGTCCCGCGGGACGCGATCCTTTATCAACCACCCTACCGGGGACATATCCCCCGGCAGGGGCGACGTGTCTCTCCGGTTCCATCAACCACAGGAGAAACACCATGACACACACGTACTTTCATGCAACATCATCGGCGCGTACGTTCGGCGGCAAGGCGGAAGATTACTTGCCGATTCACAACTGGTTCGATGCTACCAAGGAGTCGTACTGCGATTTCAGGCATCGCGCATTACGTCATCACGCCGAAGGCATTTTCGAATGCGAGCGGGTATTTGGCATCACCATCACCAATAGCGACGGCAAGATCGTTCCGGTACGTTACATCGGTGAGCAACATGTCATGGAGGATTGCGCGGGTTTGGTGCCATCGCTGTCTGATTGGTTGTCAAAGATCACGCCAGAGCCGTGGATGGCACGGAGCACGGTCGTGGGCCATGGCACACGGAGGGGCGAAGAATGAGTGCTCAACTCAGCATTGCAAGACTCAATTGTTTGCCCTACAAGGTCTCCATGCCGTTCCAGAAGCTGCTCACCACAGGGCTGCTGGATGAGGTGACGGTCTCGGTGGTATTGGATGCTGGAGAACTCGACAAGAATGCGTCGAACCATCCGGCCAAACTGCTGGCGTTTGCGGCGGGGTTTCTCTACCTGGAGTCGAAAAATGTTCCAGTGAGAGATGCCATCCGCATGGCAAAAACGCAGGCGCGGCGCGTCAATATCGACTGGAGCGCTAAGCGATGGCAGGAGGAGCATGACCGGTTATCACGGGCGGAGACGTTGGCGAGGTTGGCTGGCGAGAACATCCGATATGATCTGTCGAAGTACGAAGCTCTGCTCCCTCGCTTCAATGGCTACCTGATCCGTTCCAGCCGGCGGTTGGGGATGGAGGGATTGAGACAACGCCATTGTGTGGCCAATCGTCATGCCAGGATAATGGCGGGGTATTGTGCTATCGGCAGCGTATTTGTTGACCATTTGCGCTGGACTGTTGAGATCACGCTTACCGGCGACAGTGAAGTACCGCTTCGGATAAGCGAGATAAAAACACGCTTCAATCAAGCTCCATCCAGTGTTACTCGTGAAAGTATCCACGATCTGCTGGGAATAAAACTCACAAAAACTGGCGCTGTTGCTGGGCATGTCGAGGAAGGAGCGAGACATTACCTGGAAAATCTGCGCCGCGTATTGCCCATACTACGTGAGCACGGCCTGGGTTCAGTGACGGTGGAGTTTGATGGTTATGGAGATTCTGGCTCGATAGCGGCGATTCATTATGATGTAGATGCGTTTGATGACAGTGCCATTCAAATCGAAGTGCGGGATGTGGAGAGCAACTTTCAGCCGGGGCAGGGCTGGGTGCGTACACAGATCGACAAGCAGACCACCCTGCATGATGCCATCGAGGCAGTGACTTATGATTATCTCACCGAGACCGGGGTCGATTGGTACAACAACGATGGTGGGTTCGGCGAGTTGATCATCAATGTTGACGATGGGTCAGTTTCGCTGGAGGTGAGTACTCGTTTTACCGAGTCTCAACTCACATATGGCAAGACCCTGAACATCGAAACCGAAGAGGAGATTTAACCATGACTTAGCCCCGGCATTGCCGGGGCCTTTTTTCCATGGTTTAGGCTTGCGGAGAGCATGGAAAAAGGGGTATTTTGACGGTGTCATACCGTGGTCACTTCGGACAAGTGGCAATCAATGCGTCTATGTCCTCACCAGGACAGGATCGTGAAACAGATGCAGTTGCCCGTCAGGGCATCGATCCTTTATCAACCCTGCCCTATCCAGATGGATATGGCATTCATAAACCACCCGCCGGGGACAAGCCTCCCTGCGGGAGATGCTTTCTCCGGGATTTCTTAAACCCATACACACCAGGAGAACGCATCATGATGCAATTTCAACGTCATACTATAATTCACCCCGCCTGCGCCATGTCACTCGATGAGGTGCGCCGCAAGGCTCCATCAATCTTCGCCGAAGCACCGCATGAAAAGATGTCACGGCGTTACACACTGATCCCCACCAGCCGGGTTCTCAAGGCCTTGCAGTCAGAAGGTTTCGTCCCTACCCGCGTCATGCAGGCGCGAGTGAAAAATCTGAGTGGTATCAGCTATGCAAAACACATGGTTCGTTTGCGCCATGTGGACTTCATCAACCAGGCCGCGGCAGTCAACGGCATGGTGCCGGAAATTGTCCTGGTCAACTCCCATGATGGCTCATCGAGCTATCAGCTCCATTGCGGTCTGTACCGGTTCGTTTGCAGTAACGGCATGGTCGTCAGTGATGGGTGTATTGGGTCGGTCTCGATCCGGCACTCGGGCGATGTGGTCAATGAGGTGATCGAAGGGGTCTACGACATTGTATCGGAAACGCCCAAGATGATTGAGCGTGTTGATCATTACCGTGGTATCGAGGTTGATGATGACGAGGCCATCGTGTTGGCGGAGTCGGCTCTTGATCTCAAGTATGAGCCGGACTCAGCGCCGCTCAGGCCAAAACAACTGATTCTGCCGCGTCGAGTCGATGACCTCAACACAGACCTCTGGACACGTCTCAATGTGATTCAGGAGAACCTGCTGCAGGGTGGCATCAATGGCTATGCCTCTACCAGTCGTCGTCGTGTTCAAACTCGGCCGGTGAAATCGGTGGGTGAAAATGTTCGTCTCAATAAAGCATTGTGGAAATTAACGGACAGGTTCGCGGAGTTGAAGCGGTCGCATTAACAGATTGAGGGTGATGGTCCAGCCACTCTCGTAATTATTACTCACAACCCCAGCGGGGCAGTTATTTGCCCCTTGGGGCGATGCGGCCCCTTTTCTTTTCCAGTCAAGGAGACAGCCGATGAACGCCGTAGCAGAAGTAGTGCAATTTAATAATGAGAATGAGATGGGTATCACCGAGGCTCCGGCTCACGTTATCCCACTGACACAGTTCATTGCCGATTTTGGTGATGATCTGCTCAATGCCGTGTCACGGCAAAACCCGCCTGTCTATGACGGCATTCCGAGCACTCATCGGGATGCCGTCATGGATGGTCTTTCAAGAAGACCCTTCCCGGCCCAACGGGAGGTCGTTCAAGCCGTTGCCAGATTGCTGATCGATGAAGGTGCGGAGGCATCCGTGATCAACGCCGAGATGGGGACTGGCAAGACCATGATGGCCATCGCCACCGCGGCGGTCATGCACCAGGAAGGCTATCGGCGCACGCTGGTGATCTCCCCTCCCCACCTGGTCTACAAGTGGCGGCGCGAGATCATGCAGACGGTACCGAACGCCAGGATATGGGTGCTCAATGGTCCCGATACCCTGCGTAAGCTGCTGCAACTCCGTGCCATGCTCGATCAAGCCCCTGTCCTCGATAGGCAGGAGTTTTTCGTCATGGGTCGGGTGCGGATGCGGATGGGATTCCATTGGCGTCCCGCCATCGTGGTGCACAAACTGCATCGGCGGCGTTTTACGGAAGAGGGAAACGAATCATCCCATTCGTTCGTGGAGAGCTTTAATGCGGCCGCGTGTCCCTGTTGTGGCACAGTGGTGACCGATGAAGAAGGTGGTCCTGTGGCCGCTTGGCAGTTCGAGGAGCGTAGCGGTGATCGTCGCATGGTGTGTAGTCAATGTCGGGAACCGCTGTGGACGCTGATGCGCCCCGGCCAACCCAAGGACCGGCAGGCGGTGGTAAAGGAGGCTTTGTGCCAAATACCCACCATTGGTCCTAAAACAGCTGAGCGGCTGGTGCAAACCTTTGGTGCAGGTCTGTTGTCGGGGATGCTGGCTGACAATGTTTATGAGTTTGTGAATCTCATGGACAGAGACGGCGAGCTGGTTTTTTCCGACAACCAGGCGAAACGCATCGAGCGGGCACTGGGCACCACCGAGTTCGCCTTTGGCCAAGGCGGATACCAGGCCACGGAGTTCGTGAAAAGGTATCTGCCACAGGGTTACTTCGACTTATTGATCGTGGATGAAGGTCACGAATATAAGAACGAAGGAAGTGCCCAGGGTCAGGCGATGGGGGTACTGGCGGCCAAAGCCAGAAAGGTGCTGCTGTTAACGGGCACCTTGATGGGCGGTTATGCGGACGACTTGTTTTATCTGCTCTGGAGAATCATGCCACGGCAGATGATTGAGGATAGTTATACCCGCAACCGGCATGGCAGTCTCGGTACCGCCGGTATGAGTTTTATGCGCGATCATGGCATCCTGATTGATATTTACAAGGAGTCCGAAGGGAGCAGTCATAAAACAGCCAGAGGGAAGAAGGTCACGGTCCACACCAAGAAGGGACCGGGCTTCGGACCCAAGGGCATTGCCAGGTATGTGTTGCCGTTTACGGTCTTTCTGAAACTGAAAGACATTGGCGGTAACATCTTGCCTCCTTATCAAGAGCATTACGTGGAGGTGGGCATGGCGGTTGATCAGGTAGCGCGTTACGGGTCACTTGAGGCAAATCTCAAAGGTGAGTTGAAAGAGGCTCTAAAACGCGGTGATAAAACCCTGCTGGGTGTTGTCCTTAATGTGTTGCTGGCGTGGCCAGATTGCTGCTTCCGCGAGGAGGTGGTCAAACATCCACGCACACGGCAGCTACTCGCTTTTGTCCCCACTGTGTTTGGTGAGAACGAGGCGAGTCCCAAGGAAGAGAAGTTGCTGGAAATATGCCGGGCGGAAAAGGCCCGTGGGCGGCGTGTGCTGGTTTACACGACCTACACAGGCACCCGTGATACCACTTCACGTCTGAAAGCCTTGCTGACACAGGTAGGGTTCAAGGCAGCGGTGTTGCGGGCCTCGGTGGATACGAGCAGACGGGAAGATTGGATCATGGACCAGATCGAGCGCGGGGTGGATGTTCTGATCACTAACCCCGAGCTGGTCAAGACAGGTCTGGATCTGCTGGACTTCCCAACCATCGTATTCGTCCAGACCGGCTATAACGTCTACACCCTGCAACAGGCGGCACGCCGCTCCTGGCGTATCGGTCAGAAGCAGCCGGTAGATGTGTACTTTCTGGGGTATGAAAAATCAGCGCAGACTGCTTGCCTGACGCTCATGGCCAAGAAGATCGCCGTCTCTCAATCCACATCGGGCGACATGCCCGATACTGGGCTGGATGTTCTGAACCAGGATGGTGACAGCATCGAGGTGGCCCTGGCCAAACAATTGGTTGCATGAAATAGTTAACCCTGGTTACGCGCTTGCATACCGGGGGTTTTTGTCGTCTTATAAAGAGTGACACCCATGGAATTGATAACTCGTGTCAGCTCCAAATAGGGGTTCTAAGCCCAAACCGGCGGAATTTGTCCAAATTACCGTTCTAGCAATTTTTGTCCATCTTGGCGCAGCACACCATTTGGCCCGAGATGGCGATAAAGCGTTTGTCGAGTAACCCCCAATTCCTTGCAGAGCTTGCTTACAACAGTCTCGGGTTGCCCCATCGCTGCCATGGCCAACCGCAATTTGGCTGGCGTCATTTTGTATTGACCACCACCATTTCGTCCACGCGCACGAGCTGATGCCAAGCCAACCTTGGTACGCTCTGAGACCAGTGCTCGCTCAAATTCCGCCAAGGCTGCAAAAATGCCAAACACCAGCTTTCCTTCTGGGGTCGTTGTGTCGATTGAAGCCCCATGTCCGGTTAGAACCTTGAAACCGACGCCGCTACCTGTCAGGTCATGCACAGTATTAACAAGATGGCGCAAATTACGACCAAGACGATCAAGTTTCCAAACTACAAGCGTATCCCCTTCTCGCAGTGCTTTTAAGCATGTAGTGAGTCCTGCTCGGGCATCCAAATTTCCCGATGCCTGGTCTTGATAAACATGTCCTGTCTGGACACCAGCGGCGAGCAACGCATCGCGTTGCATATCAAGAACCTGAGAACCATCCGCCTTGGAAACGCGCATATAGCCAATCAACATGGTGTCACCTGAACGTTCGTTTATATGACATTCAACAATTGTGTTTTAGATATACCAAAAATGTCACTTTGTCAGTCACATGTTCAATGTATCATAAATTATATGAAATTTCTTTAAATGACACTTGTTTGCCATTCGCGTATACGGTATGTTGCTGTATACGGTAATTCACCGTACTTAAGGGGGGTGATATGTCTGCCGCTGCCAGATTTGATTTAAAAATGGACATAGATGAAAAAGATCTCGTTTCTCGTGCCGCTGCACTAGCCGGCACTACGATGGCCGCATTCGTTCGAGCTGCGGCCAAAGAAAAAGCGCGTGAACTGTTAGATCGAGAATCTCGCATCACGATGTCAGTCCAGGACTTTCAGAAATTCACGATGGCGCTTAATGGGGCATTTACGCCCAATGCTGCTTTGCAAGATGCGATGAGTGCCGCACACGAGGTCAAGCGTGTTTGAAGAGCAGTTGCTTGACTCCCATCGTCATGACCGTCAATCCTTTACCTGCGGCGTTGTCGATCTTGACAAATACCTTCATCGCCTTGCCATTCAGCAAAGCAAGAAAGGTATTGCCGTAGTGCGCGTGTTGATCGACACAGACATACCAAAAACCATACTGGGTTATTACAGTTTAAGTGCCGCGCAAATCGATGCCGTTCAAATTGATGAACGTACACAGCAAAAATTACCGCGCTATCCGGTACCGTGTTTTCGGCTAGGACGTTTAGCGATACATTCGTCACAACGTGGTCGCGGACTGGGGAAGCTCCTTATTGGGCGTGCAGTTGAGCGCTGTTTAGAGGCGAAGAAACATGTGGCTGCGTATGCGTTAGTCGTCGATGCAAAGGGTGAGGACGCCAAATCGTTCTATGAGCATTACGGATTTACCTCCTGCAGTGATAATCCAATGACTCTGTATTTATCGCTTGGTACATGAATCCGCGCGGTAATACGTGGTGATCGCAACGAATTGATGTTTTGTTGTCTCTGAAGTCTCTATGTGGGATATGGAACGAACAGAATCAAGACACAATTTATAACCTTAATTGAAAACAGAGGATTAACTATAGATGCTTGGACAGACGGGAATCACCCCGCCACCAGTCAAGGAGAGCAAAAATGAGAGACCTAAATGACGCCAAATTATGCCGCATCTATGCGGTAGAACTAGAAAATGGTTATTTCAGGGTGCCGCTGATTGATGGCAGTTTTGAGGAGGCGTGTTACAACGACCACTCACTCGAGGAATTGCGTGACATAATGGAAAGTCGCGTAGCGGATATAAACGATTGTCGTGCCTGGGGAATCACCCCGGGTCAATGGCACACATCTATTCAAACCGCCGTCGCAGCAAAAATAGTCGCCAATAACGACGGTAGACTACCTATCGCCAGTGGCATTGATTTTTACACGAATGCATTAATCGATTGGGCGAAGTCGGCGAAGTCCGCTTTCAGGAGACAGTGTTAAGGTGGGTGTTATCGGCAAACACTACAACAAGGTTCATAGTACAGAGCCGCGTTTGGTTGGTGATAATGGCACGTCGAGACTGTTTACTGTATTGGAGCACTACCGCATGAAGTTTATCCCTGAAGCTTTGTTGGCGGGTTGCTGGTAGGTTTCCATTTGTGCTCCTTCTTCTTGGTCGTTGATGGGGTTCCGATGCTACTGCTTCTCGCCCCATCATTCTGTTAGAAAAAGTTGCACTTCGTTGTTGAATCCGCCACCCTTTACGTGTCTGCCCAGTTGATCGTACTCACCCGGTGACAGGATTACCCAGCCCATTGCCAGACAGGCGAGCAACACCACAGCCAGCGCCGGGAAGATGCGTCGCACCCGACGGGCATAAAAGGTCTTGATGCTGAAAGAATTGGCCGCGAGGTCTTCCCAGATGTGCTTGGAGATCAGA
>JAYUTP010000141.1:0-7138 GCA_043755075.1 Tenderia sp. (SeqCode) | reverse complement strand
TTGACCTGAAAACGGTAGCCGCTGCTCACCTCCATCAGCTCAACCCCACGTGTGGCGCAATCGGCCTGAAGCGCCTCGATGGCGGCACGAATCTCGTCGCGGCTCGGCTGCTCATCATCCAGGAAGAGCGCCAGTATCTGGTCGATACCAAGCGGCCGGCCTGCGGCCAGCAGCGCCCCTTCGATGATCTGTTTTAAACGGTCAGGATTCGTGGACATGTTGGCGTGTCTTTACGTAGAGGGGGCCAAAAGGCTCTGTTTGAATGATTTCGATGATGCTCTCTTTGATCAACTCCAGGATCGCCAGCAGCGTCACCACCACCCCCATGCGCCCCTCCTTGACCTCAAACAGGGTGACAAATGCGGTAAAGCTTTCCGAGTTCAGCGCTGCCAAAACGTTGGTCATGCGCTCACGCACCGAGAGCGCCTCACGCTGGATATGGTGGCTGGCGAACATGTCGCTGCGCCGCAGGATATCCTGAAAGGCTGCCAGCACCTCTTTAAGATCAACATCCGGCTGCGCCTTCACCACCTTGAGGTCAGGCCCTTTGGCGCTGGCTTCAAAGATGTCGCGGCCGACGCGGGGCAGCTCTTCGATATCCTCAGCCGCCTGTTTGTAGCGCTCATACTCCTGCAGGCGCCTGATCAGTTCGGCACGTGGATCCTCCTCATCTTCAGCGGCGCTCTCGGGACGTGGCAACAACATGCGTGACTTGATCTCCGCCAGCATCGCCGCCATCAGCAGATACTCCGCCGCCAGTTCAAAGCGCATATCCTTCATCATATCGATATAGCTCATGTACTGAAGGGTGATGTCCGCAATGGGGATGTCGAGGATATCGAGGTTCTGACGCCGGATCAGGTAGAGCAACAGATCAAGCGGGCCTTCAAATGCCTCGAGAAACACCTCTAGTGCATCGGGCGGAATGTAAAGATCCTGCGGCAGTTGCGTAAAGGCCTCGCCATTCACCAAGGCGAAGGGGATCTCTTGTTGCAATACAAGTTCTGGGATGGCGATTGTCTCAGTCATCGGCCTGTCATCAGCGATATTCCAAGCCCATCGCCTGCCTGACTTCCTCCAGTGTTTTACGTGTCACTTCGCGGGCCGCTTCACACCCTTCGTTAACGATGCTGCGCACCAAGTTGGGGTTAGCACTCAACTCAGTCGCACGTTCGCGCATCGGTGCCAGCTCCTTAAGCACGGCGTCAATCACGGGCTGTTTGCATTCAAGACAACCGATACTGGCGGAACGGCATCCCTCTTTCGCCCACTGTTTGACCTCATCCTCAGTGTAGACCTGATGCAGCTGCCACACTGGGCATTTGTCGGGATCACCCGCATCGGTGCGGCGCACGCGGGCGGGATCGGTGGGCATGGTGCGCAGTTTTTTCTCCACATCGGCCGGTGCTTCGCGCAGGCTGATGGTGTTGCCGTAGGACTTGGACATCTTTTGGCCATCCAGCCCCGGCATTTTCGATGCCGGTGTCAGCAGCGGCTGTGGCTCGGGCAGGATGATCTTGCCACCGCCCTCGAGGTAACCAAACAACCGCTCACTATCTCCGAGGGTGATGTTTTGTTGACTTTTTAACAGGGAGTGGGCAGTCGCGAGCGCCTCATGATCCCCCTGCTCCTGATAGCGCTTGCGCAGATCGCTGTAAAGTTTGGCGCTCTTTTTGCCCATTTTGCGGATAGCGGCCTCCGCCTTCTCTTCAAAACCTGGCTCGCGACCATAGAGGTGGTTGAAGCGACGCGCCACTTCACGCGTCAGCTCGATGTGAGCCACCTGGTCTTCACCCACGGGTACCAGACCGGCCTTGTAAATAAGGATATCAGCGCTCTGTAACAGTGGATAACCGAGGAAGCCGTAAGTGGCCAGATCCTTCTCCTTCAACTTTTCTTGTTGATCTTTATAGGTGGGGACGCGCTCCAGCCAGCCCAACGGTGTCATCATGCTCAGCAACAGGTGCAGTTCGGCATGTTCCGGCACACGCGACTGAATAAAGATCTTGGCGGAGCCTGGGCTCACCCCGGCGGCAAGCCAGTCGATGACCATATCCCAGACGCTATTGGCGATAATGCCAACGTTTTCATACTCGGTCGTCAGTGCATGCCAGTCAGCAACAAAAAAGAAACACTCATACTGATGCTGTAACTTGGCCCAGTTCTTGAGTACGCCGTGGTAGTGGCCAAGATGGAGTTTACCTGTCGGACGCATGCCCGAGAGAACCCGTTGATGATGGACTGGAACCGTATTCAAGCGAAAACCTTCCCTAACAATTTAAATTTTTATAGTCCAAACAGACCGTAAATCAGATTAAGCAGCGCGACCATCGGCGGATTCATAATGGTCGTCAATACTCCTGTGGCCAGCAACCCCAACAGGATGAAAAACCCATACGGCTCAATCCGGTCAAACTTGTAGGACAGCGGACCGGGCAGTAATCCCGAGACGACACGCCCACCGTCCAGCGGTGGCAAAGGCAACAGATTCAATACCATCAGCGCGATATTGATGAAGATGCCCGCGCCGCCCATATAAAAGAGTGGCAGCCCAATCATGGGCATCGCAGTTGCCGTCATCAAACCGATCTTCGCCACCGCCGCCCAAAATAACGCCATCAGCAGATTAGAGGCTGGCCCTGCCAGCGCCACCAGTGCCATATCGCGCTTGGGATTACGCAGGTTACTCCAAGTAACCGGCACCGGCTTGGCCCAACCGAAGATGAATCCCTCCAGCAGCAATAGAATGATCGGCACTACTACCGTCCCAACAAGATCGATATGTTTGAATGGGTTGAGTGTCAGCCGTCCCATCATCATGGCGGTAGGATCACCGAGCCGTTTGGCGACCCAACCGTGGGCGACTTCATGCACGGTAATAGCAAAAAGTACCGGCAATGCCCAGACCGCCACCTTCTGTATCAAGGTCAATTCATTCATTGCGGAAGTATAACCTTTTTCATAACTATATCAGCGCCTTCCCAAACAAATGCTGGCAACTTACCCTGAAAAAGAAACCTCAACGCCTCACTCACGTTGGCGCACAGTAGGTTTAGAGCGTTGGTTTAATTCCGGGTGGGCATAAAAAACGTGCCTACCCGG
This sequence comes from Tenderia sp. (SeqCode), assembly GCA_043755075.1. Taxonomy (GTDB): domain Bacteria; phylum Pseudomonadota; class Gammaproteobacteria; order Tenderiales; family Tenderiaceae; genus JAKFXL01. Next base: position 4,036 of record JAYUTP010000141.1, on the reverse strand, counting down.
CGACAAGCCTTCCGTTTTTGTTTGGTTGCGTTGGTGTATCAAATTGATAGGGCGTGTAACGTGCGCTATGAAATACACTCTCGACTCACACCGCCTACTCTTCGGTTGATGAGAAAAATATCAGGTAGCGCCTATACGGGTGCATACACAAACCTTTTGCATACTCAGGTTTCGCTACGCCCATGCCGGTATGCAAAGAGAGTAAAGCACATTGTTCTCGCAACTCTGCTACAAAACTGCGCGCACGCTCAGGAGTGTCACGTGCAATATAGCGGGCAATGCCCAGTAAATCATCTCATGCCAATGCGTCAAATCGAAGACGAATCACTTACCAAAATTTTCTGCAGCTATTTTATTGATTTCCGTATTCAATTCGTCAAACACCTGTTCGGCATTGAGTGACGCACGCGAGTCGCTCCGGCTTGCTGCAATCGCCTCGCGTATTGACGCGGCTTCAATTTTTTCCAGCAAGCTGTTATAGGTGGCCGCAGATAAGAGATATGCGGCGGGTTTGTTGTGATTGAGCACTGCAATTGCTTCGTCACCGGCCTGTTCTATTACTGCACTGGGACTGCGCTTAAGTTCGGTGATGCTGATAGTACGTCTGGCAAGTAGGTATTCCATGACAAGTCCTATCGAGCTAAATCAAGGTGCTTTATTATGTCTAAATACAGTACAAACCCTAATATTGGATGTAGACATTCCCACGCTGGAGCGTGGAAATGAGGAAAGGTAACTGCGTCGCCCAAACACTCACGGGCACTACACAATACTACCGCACCAACCGTACATAATTGGGTTTGTAATTGCGGCCGTAGCTACCGATGTCGCCAAATTCGAAACAGACGTACCAGGCGCTGCTGGGATAATCCGCATAGGGGGACGAGGTCCAATACCACTCATGAGATGTGTCGGGAAACACTTCGACGTCTATCGACGGCTTGATCCGACTACGGTCGACAATACTGGCCAGCTCCTTCACATTAGGCAAACGCCAGTCGGTCTGTGTTCGGGCCTGCGTCAGCGCCGCCTCGTGAGTATAGGTGAGCGCTGTGCCCATGCAAGCGCTGCCGTTCCAGTGTTGCCCTTCACTACAACGACGCCAGATCAGGCCAGTTTTATTGTCAGTCACCTCAGCTCCATCGGCTGAAATGGTGAAGTTACCACCTGCGAATACGGGACTTGCCAGCAGTAGGCTCATCAGGGCTATAACGAGCAGTTTTATGGCAGTGTTCATGGACGTGCTCCTTTAAGGTTCAATTGATCTTTACATAACTTGATACAACCCCACCCTTTGATACTCACACTTTGGGAGCTTGCAACACCCAGCGACACGATAAAAAAACAGTGAGGGAGGGCTGCCATTGGCCTACGCGCAGCGTGGTGGTCAAGTCCAAGCGGTCTAGCCAATGAACCTCGAAAGCCCGTTGGTTGACGCAGGGTTGTCAACCGCGCAACACTCCACTGACGGACACGACACTACCGCACCAACCGCACATAACCGATGCTGCTGCGGTCGCTGCCGTAGACCTTACCAACGCCGAAACCGACGAACCAGCCGATGCCAGCATCGTCCGCATAGCGGGATGAAGACCAATACATGTACATATAAGAGCCCTGCGTGTTCGGGAACCAGGTTGTGTCAATGGTGGGGCCTGGATAAGCCACGCTATAGTCCATGATGCTTTGCAGCTCAAATACAGTGGGCAAGCGCCAGTCGTTGTAACCACACAGAGCCTCCGTATTGACTGCCGCGACAAATGTGCTGGAATCGCTCGCGAGGTTATCGCCAAAGTTGGTGTAGGTTTTAGTCCCGTCACGCAGCCCACCGTCCGCCGTTTTGACCTCCCAAGTCAAGCCGGTGATGTTGTCTTTGACGCAACCACCGATTACCGCACTGTAACTAAACCCCAGCTTGCCATCGTTGGAATCGAGGTTACTGACATCGCGGCCCATCATGCCGTCTTGCTTGTCGTTGAGTGCAATCGCCCCGTTGCTGGTGCAACTGACTAGTTCATTGCTGCCTGCCTGGTAGCATTGGCTGGCGGTGATGCCGGTATCGGGGAGGGGTGCCTGATTACGATCAATCGACACATCCAATTGTGTCGTGTCGCTTGTATTCGTAGGATTGGCAGAGTCAGGCGGAACTGAAGATGTGCCCGATCCTGTCATGGGTGCAGGAACCCCCGACTCATCTGGTGGTGTCGTGCCGCTTGTATTTGTAGGATTGGCAGAGTCAGGCGGAACTGAAGATGTGCCCGATCCTGTCATGGGTGCAACAACCTCAACAACCTCAGCAACCCCAACATCCTCAACCGCATCGCTGGTTGCTGAGGGGTTATCATCCCCACCGCCACAAGCTGAAAGCACCGTCAGCGCCGCAGCGGCGATGAGCCATTTCCAGTCTCGCCCACGGGTTTGCGTAATCACTATGTTTGGCGGTTGTTGATGACTCATGTGACTATCTCCTTGGAGGCAAATACAAAATCTCAAAACTGCTTTTGCACGCCCAGCGTCCAGGCGTTGAGTGTATTTTCATTGGGTGGGACTTACAAACCGGCCACGATGAGGTTAACGCCGTTTTATGCTTTACTACTACTTTTTTCTTTGAATGTTACATGATACCGATCTGACAGTGCCGTTTAATGATCGATCCGAACTTTTGCCCATCGGCTCGTGACCTAATAAAGGGCGATTTCAATGCCACTGTGTAAACATTAACAGCTGAGCACTGTTAACTTAACTCAGCTGTTCGGCGCTGCCTTTACCCTGGCGTACCACCACCGGTGTTTCACCAGTCAGATCCACCACCGTGGTGGGCTCCATGCCGCAGAAACCGCCATCGATGATCAACTGCACTTGGTTGCCAATGGTGTCACGGATATCGTAGGGATCGCTGATTGGCAACGCTTCGCCCGGCAGTAGCAATGTAGTGCTTAGGATCGGTTCGCCCAGCTCCGCCAGCAGCGCCTGGGCGATGGCATTATCGGGCACCCGGACGCCAACGGTTTTGCGCTTGGGATGAAGCAGGCGCTTAGGCACGATCTTCATGGCGGGAAGAATAAAAGTATAGGGGCCAGGGGCGAGGTTCTTGATCAAACGGTAGGCGACATTATCGATGTTGGCGTAAGTGGACATCTCCGCCATATCGCGACACATCAGGGTGAAATGATGTTTATCATCCACTTGGCGGATATGGCGCATCAGCTCCAGGGCATCCTTGTCGCCAATATGGCAACCCAGTGCGTAGCAAGAGTCAGTGGGATAGACAACCACCCCGCCCTGACGCAGCACATCGACTGCACCACGGATCAAACGTAGCTGGGGGTTATCAGGATGAATCTGGAACAGCTGGCTCACTGCAACACCTCCTCGGTGTCGACCGAGCGGGTCCAGTTGTGCCAGACGGGTGTCAGATCCCGTGGCAGTGATCCGGCCCGGCCCATGCCCAGCCACGTTTGGCTGGGACCGTGATAGTCAGAGCCGACCGACGCCTGTAACCCGTGGCGTCTGGCGTAGTCGGCCATATTATGGTTTTCGTTCACCCCCTGGCAACCGGATATCACCTCAAACCCCAATCCTCCCAGCGCCTTAAAATCTTCGATCAGCGCCCGCAGTTTGGTGGCAGACAGTTTATAACGGGCAGGATGAGCGATTACCGCCACCCCACCAGCCCCGGTAATCCACCCCACCGCTGCCTCTAACGAACACCATTCACAGGCGACATAGGCCGGCTTACCGGTGCCCAGATAACGGTCAAAGGCCCCCTGAAACGATTTGACCTGCCCGGTTTTATAGAGAAACTGGGCAAAATGGGTGCGGCTCAAAATTTTGCCATTGGAGTAGGCCTGCGCTCCCGCCAACGCATCCTCAATACCCGCCTTGGCCAGTTTTTGCGCCATCTCCACACCCCGGCCTTCGCGCATCTGCCGCAATTCGGCCAGCCCCTGTTGCAGCGCCTCGTTGGCAGGATCAAAGTTAAGGCCCACGATATGGATCAGATTTTTCTGCCAGGTCACCGAGATCTCAACACCCG
>JAYUTP010000140.1:0-2755 GCA_043755075.1 Tenderia sp. (SeqCode) | reverse complement strand
GAAGATTACAAAACTCGAGCACAAGCCCGACAAAGCATTTTTGAATATATCGAGATATTTTATAATCGGCAGCGGCGCCATGCTTCTTTAGATTACATGACGCCTGTAGAATACGAAGCGAGAAACGCGTGTAATTAATTCGTCCGTTTTATTGGGGGAAGCTCAGACGTTCGCAACACAAGGATGGGTGAAGCGTAGCGTAGCCCATCGTTTACCCATGCCACAACAATGCGCGATACCAGTCCGTTTTAATTGGGTTCATCGTCAGTTCTCGATGGGTTGTCACTCATTTACCTCACACTTGTTTCATACCCCCAGCTCCTCAAACTCCACCAGATAACCACCAAACTTGCGGATGTTGATCACGCCGCTATCGAAGATCAGGTACTGCCCCTTGATCCCTTCAAGCCGCCCTTCGACCACATCACTCTTATCAAAACTGAGCGAGGTGACTTTGATTGGATAGGTGATCACCGGATAGTTAATCACCTGCACTGTTTGATTCTCAAGCACCATTATGGCCTCATTGCCAAAACGTGCTTGCAGGGCCTCAATTTCAGCCCCGCAGTTGGCCAGCAGTTCATCGCGTATCTGCTCAAGCGCCACTGGCTCAGCCTCTCCTTTGAGCATTTTGCGCCAGTCGGTGCGGTCGGCCACATGCTGCTTCAACGCCACTTCCACCAGCCCCGATTGGAGGCGGTTCGCTACCCGCAGGATCGGCAGCGCCTGGGTTGCTCCCTGGTCCATCCAGCGGGTCGGAATTTGGCTGCCACGGGTAATGCCCACTTTGATGCCGGAGGAGTTGGCGAGGTAGATGTAATGATCCTGAAAGCAGTGGCTCAGCCCCCACGCCGGGTCACGGCAGGTGCCGGCCTCGTAGTGACAGGTCTCGGGTTTGACAATGCAGCCGTCGCATTCTGGCAGGTCACGAAAACAGGGGTAGCAGTACCCCTGGCCAAAGCTTTTTTTGCTCTTGCGACCACAGTGGACGCAGTGGACTTCGCCGCAGTAGCGCAGCCGCACGCGGCGCCCAACATAACCATTAAGTGCCACTTCTTGCTCATCCAGGCGCAACAGATACTCCACCGGTGAGCCCAACGAACCCAACCGCGTCGCCATCTTGCGCAAGTTGCCACGGATTACGGCCGCCATTTATGCCAGCCCTTTCGAGACCACCTCGTAGGTATCGCTGGAGAGTTTGGGAGTCTCCAGAATCCGGCTCAGTTCGGCGCGCATGAGGCGCTGGCGCTGCTCGTCAAAACGACGCCATTGAATCAGCGGTGCAACTAGTCGGGCCGCCACCTGCGGATTGAGGCGATCAATCATAATCACCTGATCGGCAAGGAAGGTGTAACCCTCCTTTGTATGGAAACGGTAAGGGTTGGCGTTGACGAATGTGGAGATCAGCGCCCGCACCTTATTAGGGTTTTTAATATTAAAGGCCGGGTGCTGCATCAGCTGTTTGATGTGGTCAAGGGTGTCGGGCAGACACGACATTGCCTGTAATCCCAACCATTTATCGACCACCAAAGGCTCTCTCTGCCACTTGTCGTAGAACAGCTCCAGCGCTTGCAGACGTTTGTCGCAATCGATGTCGGTAAGGCAGCGCAACGCCGCCATTACATCAGTCATGTTCTTGGCGCTGCTGTACTGGGCATAACAGAGTTCGATCACTCCCGGGCTCTTAGTGGTGGCCAGCAGACCGAGGCAGACGTTTTTCACTGTGCGGCGGCCAATGCTTTCAGCCTTAACGTTGTAATTCCCCGATTCCAGATGGCGCTCAAAATTATGCAGCAATAGCGCCTGGTGGTCATTGCTCAGCGCACTGCACAACAGCCAACGCGCCTCATGAACGAAGATAGGGTCGACCACCACCATGGTTTCGGCAATGTAATTCGCGGTTGGCAGAGTCAGCGCCATCGCCTTGAGATTAAGGTCACCGCCCTCCTCTGCCAGAATCTTGCCAAAGGCGTTGGAGTAGTGGCTATAAGCTTCACCCAGTGTCGCCAGATCAAATTCATCACCACGCTGGCGTTGCGCAACTAAACCATGCAATAGCTCCAGCGCCAGCTGCTGGTTGGCATTCCAGCGGTTGAAGGAGTCGCTATCGTGGGCCATCAGGAAGGCCAGCTCCTCGCTACTGTAACCATAATTAAGCTTCACTGGCGCCGAGAATTGCCGCAACAGCGACGGCACTGGCCGCTTGGGAATGTTGATAAAACAGAAACTCTGTTGCTCGTCCGTCAATTCCAGCACCCGTGACGTCCCCACAGCACTCGTCTCGCCTTCCAGTTGCAGCGGATAATCGCTCCCCTCGGGCGAGAGCAGACCTATCTCAAGCGGAATATGGAATGGCAGCTTGGTTGGTTGCCCCGGCGTTGGCGGACAACTCTGGCGAATGGTAAGGGTGAGACTTTGCGTAGCCGCATTATATTCAGATGAGCAGTCGAGCACTGGCGTACCGGACTGGCTATACCAGCGTTTGAACTGCGACAGATCAATAAAATTGGCATCCTCCATGGCACGGACAAAATCTTCGGTGGTCACCGCCTGGCCATCGTGACGTTGGAAATAAATATCGCACCCTCGGCGGAATCCCTGCGTCCCCACCAAATGAGAGATCATGCGCACCACCTCGGCACCCTTTTCATAAACGGTGAGGGTGTAGAAGTTGTTGATCTCGACATAGGACTCGGGCCGCACCGGATGCGACATCGGCCCGCCATCCTCAGCGAACTGATAACTACGCAGCCGG
>JAYUTP010000139.1:0-8948 GCA_043755075.1 Tenderia sp. (SeqCode) | reverse complement strand
TTATCACCCAATCACAATGGCTACGTAGCTCAGCTGGTTAGAGCACATCACTCATAATGATGGGGTCCCCTGTTCGAATCAGGGCGTAGCCACCACCTTCTATCTCCCCCTCTTTTTTATTCGGCCATTTATGCGCCGCATCTCTGCCGGTCCAGCTGTCGAAAAACTTTACTAACTTTAACCGTTAGTGCTGGGGATGACTTTTAAAGTCTTTGTGGAACAGGTAGATACGTTGTTGGCTTGTTATTTGCTGTGCCACTTCTCAGACCGACACGGGCGGCGGGAAGAGCTAAAAACAATAAGCAGTATGGACGCCGAAAAAATACCTATGGATATCAATCAGAACAGACTCATCGCCCTGTGGTTTGTATTGGGCAGCCTCTGTGCCAGCACCGCCTTCGCTGCACCTAATTTGATACTTGGCACGGCGCTAGGTGTGCAGGGCCAAACCATCAACATTCCCGTCACCATTGATAACGATCTCACCGTGGCCGGAATGCAATTCGATGTCCAATACAACGCCGCGCTACTCAACGCCGGTACTGCGCTGGCGGGTAGCTCGCTAACGGCCACGGGGCACGGGGTTTCGTCATCGCTCATCGCCGCCAATACCCTTCGTATTGTGGTGACTCCGCCAGGCAATAACGCCGTGCTCACCGCAGGACAGATCGCCACGATTCCCTGGACCATCAATCCTGCTGCTCCGGGTGGTTCACACCCTTTGACGATCAGCAATGTGCTCTTTACGGATAGCGCGGCCAAAGCCATTGCCGTAGGCACGCTCACTAACGGTGGCATCAACATTAATACTGTTCCGGTAGCGAGCAATAAAACTATCAATACCAATGAAGACCAATCGGTTAGTAACAACCTTGTCGCTACCGATAACGAACCCGTGGTCTATTCCATCGTCACTAACCCAAGCCACGGTGCGGTCACCCTAGCGCCGACAACCAGCGCATTCACTTATACCCCGGCTGCCAACTACAACGGTACTGACAGCTTCACCTTCCGCGCCAGCGACGGCAAGGCCAGCTCCAACATCGCCACTGTCAGCATCAACATCGTGCCGATCAACGATGCGCCAGTGCTTAGCGCCATCGGCAGCCAGAGCGTTAACGAAGGCGCCACCAAAACCATCATCCTAAGCGCCAGCGATGTTGATAGCGGTGATGTGCTCACCTTTGCCGCTACCGGTCTGCCTGTTTTTGCCGCCTTGACCAACAACGGCAATCGCAGCGCCAGCCTCAGCCTAGCCCCCGACTACAGCGCCGCGGGTAACTACAGCATCACCGTTACCGTGACCGACAACGGATCACCCAGCCTCACGGCCAGCCAGACGGTTACCCTCACCGTGATCAACGTCAACGCCCGGCCAACCGCCAATGCCGGCGTTGATCAAAACGTGAGTGGTGGAGCAGCAGTGATCATGCCCGGCAGTGGCAGCGACATCGATGGCACGATTGCCAGTTACGGCTGGAGTCAGCTCAGCGGCACCACTGTCACCATGAGTGGCGCAGCGACAACCACCGCCAGTTTCACCGCACCCGCCGTCACCAAAACCACCGTGCTCACCTTCCAGCTCACCGTCACGGATAACCTCGGCGCCACGGGCAGTGACCAGATCGTGGTCACCATCACCCCCACCGGCAAGCCGGACCTGATACTCACCGCCATTGGCTCACCGCTGAGCGGCACAGCGGGCGGCAATCTCGTCGTTTCCAACACCGTGGCCAATAGTGGCACCGCCGATGCCGAAGGCAACTTTGATGTCGGGGTCTACCTGATACCCCAGCCCGTGCTATTTGCCAGCAACTTCGAAACCGGCACCCTGGAAGGATGGACCACCCTCAAGACCGGCGCCATCAGCGTTATTACCGATGCCACCGATGGCAAGGTACTCAAAAAGAGCGCCAAGACCGACCCCAATGGTGGCCAAGCACAACTGGCCAGCAGTGTGGGTGATTTTGAGTTCACCGTTCACACCAAACGCCTGAGCACTGGCACCGCCAAAACCAACTGCTACAGCCTGACAGGCGCCACCGGTAATGGTTATGGCCTCTGCCTTAACTACAAAGATGGCAAGTTCTATCTTAATGGGCGTGCAGCCTGGGCCATCACCAATCTCGGAACTGCCGCCGCAGTAACCGGTGGCACCTTGGCCAACCAATGGTACACACTACAACTCACCAAGCTGGGCACCCAGTTGACCGCCAAGGTCTACCTTGGCAAAGTCATCCCCGCCACCGCGACACCGCTTGCCACGGTCAGTGCCAGCAACAGCAGCTACACCGCCTTCACCCAGGTCAATATCAACGGTGGTTATGATTACTACACCGACAATGTTCAGGTCTTGAGGCTGATGAACAGCTGGCCAACAGACAGCAGCGAAATATTCCTCGGTAAACGGGTTGTTTATGGTTCGCCACTCGGGACGTCAAGTGTGGATAGCACCGCATTGATGATCCCGGCAGGTGTGGCAGCACGGACCTACGCGATGGGTGTAAAGGCCGACATGTACTCCGTAATCACCGAGAGCAATGAGACAAACAATCTGCTCTTTGGTAATAAACAGTTTGTAATTACGCCACCGTAGATTTTTTTGGTGTTGATACTATTAATAGATGGCAGATTTAACCACCTTGCTTTTTCAGTAGGCTTCTAGAGGTAACTTATGTTTGTTAACGTACTTGGGCCAGTCTCCTTAAGGAATAAGATAGCATTGGTGCGGGTGTTTAGAGAAAATCGATCGGCCGGAGCGACGCTCCGGCATGCGTGGCCACCGTATGGCACGTCGGAAGTGAAAGAGCCTCGCTCGCGTCTCCCCGTATACGGCAAGCGGCCGCCATCTTCTATTTCCAGGATAAGTAGGTTCGAGGCTCTGGTCGCCATAAAGGGTTTATTGATCTTAATCTTGTTTGCGCTGAGTGTTGTGACTCCTCAACGCGTGCAGGCGTCCGATAATAAATTTTGTTATAACTGGAACTCTCTGTCCGCCTGCTACGGCAGCAAGCAGGAAGCCTATGCGGCACTGCTTGCAGTAATCCCGGTTACGTACCGCGACGTGATCCGCGAGAAGAGAGTAGGCCCGATCGGTACTGTTACCTCCACGCTGGGGGATGATTGGCGGATTGACTTCGAGATTCCGAATCAGCCCCCGAAGCAGATCTTCAGTGCCGGTTACCATGCCAATGGGTGGAGTGTCCCGGAAGGAATATGCGCTTCAGCTAACGACCCTATACGTCCGAGTTATTGCATCGATGGCGATGCGGCAGCACAATCTTTATATAATTATCTCGTAAACCGGTCCCCTACCTGCACTTACAATAATCACGGGATCAGAGGCAGATACGCCGAGCCGTTCGGGCGAGTCCACGAGCACCAATATATGAGTCCATACGGAACTATCACTTACTCACCTGACTCTACGTATCAGCGACTATTGTCCTATGATATTTATTGCCCGAATTGGGGAACGGGGATTCCAGACCAGAGGACGATTGTTATCAATAAGATACAGACCTTCCTTTGCGACCAAAACTTTATACCAGTGCTAGGCAGTCCTCCCGCAGTAACTACTTTAATGTGCAGCGCCCGTTGGCCGGATATAAGTATCAGGTATTACCAACGGCAGACGGACACTTGCCCGGCGAATGACCATCCCTGTCATCCGGCAACCGGGGATAAATCCCGCAACGAGGTCGACTTCGAGTTTGCGGGCCAGTCGTTCACGCGCTACTACCACTCACTCGCCCAGGTGCAGACGTTGCCGGCTTTTGCTCCGGGCTGGACACATACTTTTAGTGATCGTGTTATCACAGGGGGGAAACTGGGTATCATGCGCGGTGACGGTTACGTAGAGTACTTCTCCTCTGGTAGCTCTACGGAGAACTCGCGCAAAAAGCTCATCAAGCTTGGCGACGGTACCTACAAGCTTTACGAGGAGTCTGGCCGTATTCTGAGCTTCAATAGCGCAGGGCGACTGATTCGACAGGAGGAGTCCGTCAACAGTCTGCGCACCATCGATTTCAGCTATGACGGAGATCGTCTGATCAAGGCCCAGGATCAGGCTGGCCGTGCGTTGATCTTCAATTATGCTGACAACCGTCTGAACAGCATCCAGTTGCCGGATGGTGGTTTGGTGCAGTATCAATTCGATAAATTCGGGAATTTCTCCCGTGTCACCTATCCAGGTGGGGCAAACAAACAGTATATGTACAACGAATCGGACCTGTCGCTGGCCAACGACCGTAATGGACTGACCGGAATCGTCGATGAAAACGCTAATCGCTATGCTTCTTTTGGCTATGCGGCCAACGGTCGCGTCAATTCCAGCAAACTGCATAAGGGCGACGGTACTTTTGTTGCAACCACTACGATCGACTACACCAATAAAAATCAACCCGTGGTGACTTTGCCGAGCGGTGAAATCAAAACGTACATGGTTCAAGACGATAATGCATATCGCAGGATAACCGGCATCACTGGCAGTGACGGAGCGCTTTCCAAGACCTACAGCAACGGCCAATTGACCCAAGATGTCTCGCGGAACGGCGTGCTGACCAAGTATGAATATACAGGCGGCTATCTGAGCGCCCAATATGATGCCTTCGGCACAGTCGATGAGCGCAAGACGGTCTACGTCCGCGACGCGAACTATCGGCTGACGTCTCAGACGACACAGGCCAAGTCGGGTACGTTGTATGTCAGTAAACAGAGCCAGACCTGGACTTACAACGCCCGTGGCCAGATATTGACTGTGACCGTCAGCGACCCGGCCGCCACGCCCCTGATAAGCCAAACCACCACCACGGCCTACTGTGAGCAGACGGGTGTGACCGCTGGCAGCTGTCCACTGGTCGGATTGGTGACCTCGGTAGATGGTCCGCGTAGCGACGTCAGCGATGTCATCAGTTACGAACATCGCATGACTGACGCAGCCAGCTGCGTCAGCGCACCGGCCACTTGCCCCTACCGTATGGGCGACCTGTGGAAGACCGCCAATGCAGCGGCCCAGGTCACCGAGATCCTCGCCTACGACGGTGTGGGGCGGGTGCAGTGGGTGAAGGATGTTAATGGAGGGATGGCCGACTTCGAGTACAGCCCTCGTGGCTGGCTGACAGCCCATAAGCTGCGTGGCCCGGATAATGGGAGTGAAACTGATGATCAAATCACCCGGATCGAGTACTGGCCTACTGGGCTGGTCAAGAAGGTCGTCCAGCCTGACGGGGCGTTCATCATCTATGATTATGATCATGCCCATCGCCTCACCGACATCCGCGACCAACAGGGCAACCACATCCACTACACCCTCGACCTGGCGGGCAACCGCACCGCCACTGAGGTCAAAGACCCCAGCGGCATGCTCAAGCGCAGCCACCGCAACGTCTACAACATGCTGAACAAACTCACCCAGAGCATCGGTGCTGATAAAGGCCCCAATACCCAAATCACCTACTACGACGAGTACGACTCCAACGGCAACCTCAAAAAGATGCGCGACGCCCAGGGCAACATCACTCAATACGGCTATGATCCGCTCAATCGTCTCACCACCACGCTCGATGCCCTTAACGGCACCACCAGTTATAGCTACGATGGCCGGAGCAACCTCGCCAGCGTTACCGATCCGCGTGGCAACATCACCCTCTATCAATACGATGGCCTCGGCAACTTGAAGCAACTCACCAGCCCCGACACTGGCGTGACCCATTACACCGCCCATGACGGCGCAGGCAACCTGTTGTCACACACCGACGCCAAGGGCCAGATCACCGGCTATCAATACGACGCCCTCAACCGGCTGATCCAGATCAGCTACGCCGACAGCAGCACCACGGTTTATCAGTACGATGTCGGTGCCAATGCCAAGGGGCGGCTCAGTACCATTACTGACGCCAGCGGCAGCACCGGTTATGAGTACGACCTGCATGGCCGCATCAGCCGCAAAACCCAAACCATCAACGGCCGCGCGCTGGCCATCGCCTACCGCTACAACAGCACCGGCCAGCTCGACCAGATTACCTACCCCAGCGGCAAAGTGATTGGTTACGTTTATGGCGTCAGCAACGGCAAAGTCAGCCAGATCACCATCAATGGCATCGTCGCGCTCAACAACATCAGCTACGACCCCTTTGGCCCCACGACCGGCTGGCAACTCGGCAGCAGCGCCAATAGCATCAGCCGTATTTATGATCTCGATGGCCAACTGAGCCGCTACACCTTGGGCAACATCACTCAACAACTCAGCTACGACAACACCGGCAACATCACCACCCAGCAAACGATCGGCAACCCCGCCAACGATCAGAGCTACGGCTACGGCTACGACAACCTCAATCGCCTCACCAGCGCCAGCGGTCCGCAGGGAACCCAAGGTTACGGTTACGACGCCAACGGCAATCGCAACAGCGCCACGCTCGATGGCGTGCTCAACCCCTACACCACCGCCATCAACAACAACCGCCTGCAAAGCGCCAATGGCAAAAGCTATCAGTACGACAACAACGGCAACATCACCAGCGACGGCCTCAACGGCTACAATTACGACGCCCGCAATCGCCTCGTCGGACTCAACAGCGGCAGTGGCACCGGCATCGCCTATGGTCACAACGGCCTCGGCCAGCGCGTCGTCAAAACCATCCCCGGCATCGACTCCACCAGCCTCGCTGGCGACGCCAACAGCGACGGCATCATCAACGCCCAAGACTACAGCCTCATCCTTAATCACATCCTCGGCCAGCAAACCGCCAGCAACAGCGACTGCAACCAGGACGGCCAGACCAACGTCGGCGATCTCGTCTGTATCAACATCAAAGCCAACGGCCTGACCACCGTCGGCACCACCCGCTACGCCTACGACGAACAAGGCCAACTGATTGGTGAATACGACCAAACCGGCACCGCCATCCAAGAGACCCTCTACCTCGGCAACCTGCCCGTCGTCGTGCTCAAAAACAGCAATGTCTACTACATCCACGCAGATCATTTGAACACACCCAGAGCCATCACTGACGCTAGCAACAAAACCTACTGGTCGTGGGCGAGTGATCCCTTCGGCACCACCGCCGCGAATGACGATGTGGATGGGGATGGGAATAAGCTGGCGTATAACTTGCGGTTTCCGGGGCAGTATTACGACCAAGAAACTAACCTGCATTACAACTACTTTCGGGATTATGATCCTGCCACGGGGAGATACGTGCAGAGTGATCCGATTGGGTTGGCGGGTGGATTGAATACATACGTCTATGTCGGTTCAAACCCGCTTTTATATGTAGATCGTTTTGGTTTGAAGCAAACATGTAGATGGGTGAGTCTTAAAGTATATGATGTTGTGACCGTTGAAATTATTAAGTCAGCTGACGGTAAGTGGGGATATGAATGTTCTCCAGCTCCTAACCCTGCGATTGGAATTCCTGATCCTGGTCAGCGCAAACCTGGGTTCCCAGGTGATATAGAAATAACCGTGAGTTGCGAATATCAATGGAAGTGGACGTCCGAAGGAATATACAAACAAATTGTAGAAAAGTGGACCAAAGGATATATGGAATGTACAGATAATTGTACTGGAAAAGTAACTTCTCACTGGGGTGCTCCACGGCCGGTGAGTGAGGCGAATAAGGTTAGATAAATTTCATGATCAAGAAAAACATTTTATATAGGTTGTTTGCATATCTTGTGGTTGCAATGGCTGTTATCGGCTCTGGGTATATCGCCCTCGCAGGGGAAAGTGAATATAGTGACTGGTTAAAGGTTAATCTTGGCGGTGATGAGGTTCTCTTGTGTGACCGTAAAATTGATAGCGACTATTTTTTTATTGCTAAAAAAGGTACCGAAATTAAGGTGGGTTCATTAATTGACGTGGATCGCAGTGGTGATGCACCGAAGAATTTTATAATTAGCTGGGAGTTTATTGATCAAAATAATAACTATTTAGAGCTTAGAGTTCTTCCTAGGGACGTCAAGCAAAACTATATTAAGCATGAAGGAAAGTTATATGCGGAGAATGTCTCGTATAGAAGCCTGCCTCTTGAGGGGGTTACGGAATTATTTATATCAATAGAATTAGCGAAATATGAAAATAAGTCTAATATGCCAAAAAGCTTGTCTGAGCTAGAAGAAAGGGGCGGTATAGATAAGATTTTTATTTGCTCTGTCCGTGATCCAATAAGGTTATAAAAATGGTTCGTCAGCCAGGTAGGGTGCATTCCATGCACCATTATGCTGAGGCACGGAGCCCAACGGCATTGAAAAGAACGACGATGGACAATTCAAAATGAATTTCTGTTTATGATTCGGTATGAATAAACGCATGTCGGTACACAAGGGGTTGATACGTTGGGGTCCGCAAAAAACGCTCACCCTTTATGCCCGCTCTTTGGGTACAACCTATGACGCCGCCCATCGCCTCACCGACATCCACGACCAACAGGGCAACCAACTCGTAACGTGGGCTAAAAACAACACGTAACGTGGGTTGAAAATGTAGGTTGGGGTGAGCCAAGTAGGGTGGGCACGTTTTTTGTGCCCACGCGGGATTAATGAATTTTCGACTGAGGGACGTAGCTCCGATTAGCGATAGCGTAATCGGAGAGGTGCGAAACATTCGTGCGATTACGCTGCCGCTGATCGCACCTACGCGCTACGACGCAAACATTGAGCGGGGTCAGGTCTTGCATTGTGCACATACATAGCAAGCCGGGTAGTGCACCAATCCTCCGGCGATGAATAATCCCGCTTCGTGGTGGGCATGATGGTGACGGAACGTGAATGGTGCGCAATGCGCACCCTACGCTGGGGATGAGCCGTGAGGGTGCACACCGTGCACCAATCCTCCGGGCGATAAGTAAAACCCATTACGAGACGGGCTCGGTGGTGACGTGAACGAAAGGGTGCGCGGTGCGCACCCTACGTCCGGGGTGATTGTGTGATGTGGGGGGGAGATG
>JAYUTP010000138.1:0-3970 GCA_043755075.1 Tenderia sp. (SeqCode) | reverse complement strand
GGGGCAGTTAAGCGGCCTGATCGACGGTGGCGGCCAAACGACGGCTGACAGCATCAACATGGCGGCACTGACCACTGTCAATGTCGTGCTGGGCCGGGATGTGGTGAACATTGAACAGATTACCGGTAACAATAACGCTAGCACCTTGACCGGAGAAAATAACGCCAACACCTGGACGTTGACCGGTGAGAATGATGGTGAAGTGGCTGGCGTAAAGTTCATTAACTTTAATAATTTGGTCGGTGGCAATGGCGATGATGATTTTATCTTTAACGCCGGGGCACGTTTAACCGGCCGGATCGATGGTGGTGCGCATACGAATCAGGACAGCGTCAATCTATCCGCATTGCCAGCCGTCAATCTGGTGCTGGGGCGAGATGTGGTGAACGTTGAACAGATCACCGCTAACACTATCGCCAGCACCTTGACCGGCGAGAATAATGCGAATAACTGGACACTGACAGGTGCCAATAAAGGCAATGTCGATGGAGTGGTGTTCATTGGCTTTAATAACCTGACCGGTGGCAATGATGATGATTATTTCAATTTCAATATTGGCGGCAGCTTAAGCGGGCGCATTGATGGCGGTACCCAGACGACCGGTGACAGACTTAGCATGGTCGCGTTACCGCTAGTCAATTTGGCGCTGGGCAGCGATGTGATCAATGTGGAACAGATCACCGGCAACAACACTGCCAGCACCTTGACCGGTGAAAACAATGCCAATACCTGGACACTGACCGGCGTCAATCAGGGTGATGTGGATGGCGTAACATTCATCGGCTTTAATAATCTAACCGGCGGCAGTAGCGACGATCATTTCATCTTTAACACTCAAGGGCGTTTAGCTGGCCGGATCGATGGTGGTGCTCATGCCACGCAGGACACGCTCAACATGGTGGCATTGAACGTCGTTGATGTGGTGCTGGGCGAAAATGTTATCAACATCGAACAGCTCACCGGCAACAACAGCAACAGCACCTTGAGCGGTGCGAACAACCCTAACCTCTGGACCCTGACGGAGACGAATGGCGGTAATGTGAATGGCGTTAGGTTTGTCGGCTTTAACCACTTGGTGGGCGGAAATAACGATGACCGTTTTGTTTTCAATGCCGGCAGTCGTTTGAACGGCTCGATTGATGGTGCTGGCCAGGTGGAGCAGGACGCTGTTGACATGGCGGCGTTGGGCGTTGTGAATGTAGTGCTGGGCAAAGATGTGCGCAACATTGAGCTGATCACAGGCAACAATACCAACAGCACCCTGACAGGCATGAACAACCCCAATCTTTGGACAATAAACGGCGAGAATGATGGTGAAGTGAATGGCCTATTGTTCAACAACTTCAACCACTTGACCGGCGGCAATCTGGACGACAATTTTGTGTTTGGTGCCAACGGCGTATTAACAGGCCGGATTGATGGTGGTGATAACTTCACCCTAGACACAGTGGATATGGCGGCATTGGCGAGTGTTGATGTAGTGTTAGGTACGGGGCTGGTGAATGTTGAGAAGATCATCGGCAACCACCAAGCCAGCACGTTGACCGCAACCGATGCAATAAACCAGTGGACCATCAACGGTTTGAATGAAGGCAACTTGGCTGCCAATGGTGAAGTGCTGCTGTTCACGGGGTTTAATCGCCTAGTGGGTGGACGTAACGCCGACCACTTTGATGTGCTTAGCACTGGCAAAATGAATGGCACGATTATCGCGAATGCCGGTGATGACACCCTCAGCATCGCACTGATAAACATTCAAAACGGTCAGTTAGCCTTCAGTGGTGGAGAAGGGCGTGACACAGTTCGTTTGACCGGTGGTGGTAGCGGCTATCAGGCCTCATACAATGCCTCCAGCGCTGGCGGTGAATTTTCGTATATCAATGCGGACAATCGTTATGCGATTGCGCTGAACAGTGTTGAAGCCATTCGCGACGACGTGATTGCGGATCTGCGCGTCATCGGTACTTCGGCGAATGATACCTTCGTATTGGATAACGGAAAATTCGTTGTTAATGCCTTAACCCCCGTCGACTATTCAAATAAACACAACGTCTCCTTTGATGGCGCAGGCGGTGAAGCAGACATCATCTCCTTAAACAGCGACATCACCGTGAGTGGCCTGATCAGTTTATCTGCAGAAACAATCGTCAATAACTCGGCAAGCACCCTCACTGCTAACGGTCTAACGCTCAACGCAGTTGCTTCCGCAGGCACGCCAAGCAACCGAATTCTGACCGATGTGGATAACCTGTATCTCACCAATTCAGGTGCAGTGTATATCAACAACACGGGGAACCTGAATCTCGCACAAATGGACGCCAGCGGGGCAGTGGATATAGAAGTAGATGGCAACCTTCGCAGTAGCGCAAAACTTACTTCTAATGCTGCACTCACGCTTGCAGCCACGGGTGACATCGAACTCAACCATCGTGACAATGCCTTGGCCGGGCCCCTAGATCTTAAAGCGACGCAAGGAACAATAACCGTCAATAACAGCAGAGATGTGAATCTTGTACGGATTGATGCCGCCAATCTAAACCTATCCTCACTGGCTAATATTGTCGGTGGCGGCGATATTCGTGTGGCTGGAGATACCACACTAACAGCGCTGGAGAATATTACACTCACCGGCGAAAACGACCTTTCCCGCCTAAAGGCATCCGCCAATAATATTACCCTGCATGACAAAAACAGCCTTGAACTGATCAGCGTGACAGCGCTTGAAAGTGCCACGATCAGCGCCGGAAACGGGATTGGTGTTGGCCGCATTGTGGCGTCACAACTGCATCTTGACGCCGGAGCGGGTCAACTATCCGTGCTTAATAGTAGTGATAGCACTGCGTTGAATATGCAGGCCAGCCAGATTACGCTGCGCGCCGGAAGCGGCGTTGGCGCAGGCAATGCCCTAAAAACGAACACCGCAGTCCTTGATGTCATCAACAGCCAGGGTGATATAGACATTGTAAATCGCGGCGCGGTAACCCTCACCAACCTCGTCACCCAGGGAGACATTTCATTGACCAATGATCTCGACGTCAGGCTGGATAGGGTGGATGCCGGATACGACGTTGGAAAATTTTATCTAAACGTAACCAATGGTTCCGTATTTAGTGTTGAATCGCGAGACTACCGCAGCGTCGCTGATCTAACGGCCAAGACCGCTTATATAAACGCGTCCGTTGACGTAGGCACAGCATACCGCCCGGTGAGCGTGAGTGTGAATGATGAGTTTGCGCTGTTTTCCAACGTGGGTAGTATTTACTACTTCGGCCGCAAACCGACCACCATTATTGATGGCTCAAAAATCAAAGTGAGTGTTTTCGATGCACTGCTAGGACTGTCAGGGCAGCAACTAATTACCGTTGAACCGTTAGCGGAAATAGACCCCGCTATTTTTACCGATGTGCGGAATTACAGTCAGAGTGAGACTTCTATTCTGTTGCCGAAGGATCAGTTGTATAACGAGGAAGATGACGAGGAAGATGAATAGGTTGCAGGGTAGCACAGCTATATGAAACGTATAAAAAATATAATAATGCTTGCTGTAGGGAGTTGTCTTGCGGTCTTTCAAGCGGTAGCGGGGGTCGTGGATATGCCAGATATTGTCGAGTCACCTGAGCTTGAGAAAAAAACCATGGTGCGTGACCTTGATATCCCTGTGGTAAAAAAACGTAATATTGACCCAATGGCAGGGCCACGTTTGGCTGTTGCAGAGTTCAGGATACAGGGGCTTGTTGAATATCCTGAACTAGGGATTTCTCGCGAGGCACTAACACAAATAGTCGAAGAAATTCGCGTTGATCTCATGAATGAGAGTGAGTATCTCCCTTCGGGATATACGACGGGTGAATTGGGTGAAATTTCTAGTTTATTGGTGGATATTGAAGGCGAAACTATTGATCGTCATGTGACACCGAGTGAAGTGCAGCGATTGGTTTGGTTGGTTCGAGATCAACGTGCTAAGCGAGGA
>JAYUTP010000137.1:0-2380 GCA_043755075.1 Tenderia sp. (SeqCode) | reverse complement strand
TGCCAGACAGGTGCATATTCACCGTGCGCTGGCGCGAGGCTTTGCCTATCTGCAGTGTGTAAGACGGGCCGACGAATGGGTTCATTCAATCACCACCGGAAGGGGATGAAATGATCACCAGCTCAATGCGCCTGGGGCGCTTTTGTCGTACCTGCGCCAGGCTGGATTGCGCAGCACAACTGACCCAATGACCCCGGATGCGGCCGGCACTCGCAGCCACCCCTGAGCCGAGTTATCTGTCCCAGCAAAGCCGCCACCACTACGAACGGCGATAGGTGTACGCAGCGTCAGCGTCATTGCGCCAGCGGGGTTAGCCGTATAAACCTCTCTCATTGCCCACATCTGAACAGATGCCGACGCAAACCTGATATATGGGTTTGGCAAATGATTGCATGACCCACCAGCGAGTATGTCAACAGACAATTCCCCATATAACCCATCGCCATCGGCCCACCCATTGGCATCGCTGGCGTTAATTGATGTCGAGGCAGGGTAGAACCTAAACGCCGCCGCATCAGTACCTGTGACAGCGACGACAAGTTCGTTTCCTGGGGCGCTGTCAACACGCGCCCGCAGGTTAGTCGCTGCGGATGAGAGAGTCCCCTCAAATCGGTTTGCGCTCCACGTAGATGGCACATCACCAGTGACGCCTGCTCCAGCCGTGCCACCTGTGGCCCCCCAGTGCGAGCTAGTCAGTAGGTTGCCAGTTTGGCTAGTTGTTGCATACGCATCAGCAGCGCCTGCCGTAAGTATCACAGGCGGCGTAATGCGGCGAGATACATCACGCCACCAGGCAATGCCGATCCTCATAGCGCCAATATCAGTCGTGTGCAACCAGTCATATACGGTGACAGCATCTGGATCACTGGTCGCCGAGGTCAGATTGAGGATCGATGAGAACACGTCCGCCAAAATAATGCGAGGCTCACGAGTTGCTGCAGCGCGAAGCAGTGCGTTAACCTCCAGTAGCCTGGTTCGAGCCGTAGAAATTTGCCCTGATGTAAGCGACCCCCAACCGGCCGCCGTGCCGTTGCCTCGCGGTAGGAGCGTTGACAGAATTGGTGTCACGCCAATAGCCAACAAATCTGTGCAAATTCCAAGCATTGCATTTGCAATACTGGCGGATGTTTGCGAGGTATTGATTGTCAGATTATTGGTGCCAATCGCAATTGCGCAGTATTTTGGCAGCACAGGTAGCGTCAGCAGTTCTGGCACACGGGCGCGCGCCTGCTCTGCAGTTTCACCACTTACAGCGCGGTTGTAGTTAACCAGAGGCACGGTCGCGCCTGGGACTCCCGCAAAAGGACACCACAACGCGCCACGCGACAGCGCCATCGCCCAAGCCAGCCACCCCGACGCCGCATATGACAAATCATTACTAGCCATAGACCACGCAACCCGCGTGAGACTGTCCCCCAATGCTGCGGTAAGCGCCCACCCTGCTGGGTACGATTGCACGCCACCTGACACCGAGGTAGGAACATCAACAATCGTGTAATCCACAGCCCCGCGCTGGGCTGTTACATACAAAACATCGCCAGTTAAAAATGGCCCGATTGAAGAATCAGATGTAGCCCTGCCTGAAGCTATCAGCGCCCCAGCTCGCAACACCTGATAGTTCAGCGCCTCGCCCGGGTCGGTTGTAAACTCGATTGTCTGCCGGCTTGTAAACGTGTATGACGCGGTTGTTCCTGCTGCTACGTTTGGCATGTCATCTCACCCCATTAACCTAGTTGACGGGCGCACGCGAACGCCACCCGCTGAATACGCACCGCGCTCGCGCTCTGTGTTGATGCGCGCCACAGTATCTTGATACTTCGCTTCCCACCGGGCTGGGTCCAGGCCGTACAGTGGCGAACCTTCTGCAAGGCACGCATACAGCACCACATCAGGCTCATTTGCGATCAGGGCATTGCTGGCAAAGTTTGCCGCCGTCAAGTCTGGGTGCCTGTAGAAGTAGCGCCCTTGAACCGCCGTGCCATCACTGACTGCAGGCCCGAAAATGAACGACCCGCCTGCAACCGCAAAATACCTGGCCGCACCGCTTGCACCGCAGGCAAGATAAGCCCGAATATATTCCTCAGATGCCGGAATCATCGGCGTGTCGCCGAAATGAACCACGCTGGCAGACTGGTAATCCGCAGGGATGGGCGCCAGGTTGCTGGTAGCCGTCACCCCGCTAAACGCCTTCTCAGTGTGCTTAGAACGAACCTCACGGTAAACGCGCCGCTCTGCCAGCCCGATGATGTTCTGCAGGCTAGCCACAGGCACATCAGACACGCTCACGTCATCCCCGTCCAACAGTCGGCTGATCTGCTCAAGAAAATCAGTGTAGCTGGCAAAACTCATCGCAGCCCCCGCATGATGATGCGCGGATCTC
>JAYUTP010000136.1:0-2175 GCA_043755075.1 Tenderia sp. (SeqCode) | reverse complement strand
ATGTCAAAGTCAGGCAGCGGCGTCATCCGCGCCAAACTCTATATGCCTGCCGTTGTTGCCATGCAACATAACAAACAGGCGCGTGAACTTTATCAACGGTTGCTCAAGAACGGAAAATTAAAAATGGCGGCTATTGGTGCTGTCATGCGAAAAATGGTGCATGTCTGTTTTGGCGTGCTGAAACATCAACAGTCTTATTCTCTACAGGCGGCATAAATGCCGCTTGCAGAGGTGGGGGAGAGATGGTATCTACTGGCCATTAGCATCTGATTCATTTTATTCGCCCACCTGCATGACTGCTTCCCTGATATTTATGTCATCCGTGCTTCTGCCACACACATCTGCCGAGCGTGCCATTGCATTTGAACCCGCCAAACTATACTTTGGTATACCTGCGCATCTGGCTTACCGCTCCCTGCCACTTTCACTCACATGCTGCATCAGCGGACTCATTACATATTCAATCAATCGTCTCTTGCCGGTTTTCACTTCCACTGTCACCGTCATACCTGGGCTGAGATGAATGATCTTATCTTCAATCCGCATAGTGCTCTGTTTGAGCAGGACGGTGGCGGTGAAGAGCAGGCTGAGTTTTTCATCCTAGATAGCGTCGCATGGAGATGCTGATCAACTCGGCGTCAATAGTGCCGTATTTGGTGAAGAGGAAGGCTTCGACTTCGATTTTTTTCTTGCGGGACGATGACCATGAGCTGTTGTGCGGGTGTGACGCCGCCGCCGATGGTGTGGAGGCAAGTTGTTGCACGACGCCATCGACGGGGGCGGTGAGGCGTTGTAGTTGGTTGCGTGGGGTTTTCAATATTAAAAGCATTTAACCCTTTGCCCTGATCTTCTATCAAGGGTGGATGGAACAATAATTTTTTATGCTCAGTTTTTTCAGTCAGGCGCGGTATGTGTTGTAATCGTTTGAGTTGTGGTCTTTGTGACCTTGTTGAGATTTACCCGCATGATGCAGAATCCATCCTGCCTCCAGGAGTAGTTGATTGTGAAACATAGAATCCTCCCCCGTCTCTTGCCCGAAAATTTGGCCGCCACGCTGCCTGATCTGCCACCGCTGCTGGCGCGGCTCTACGCCAGTCGTGGGGTTGAGTCTGTGGCCGAGCTGGAGCGTGGTCTTGATTGCCTGTATCCCATCAGCGCCATGAAGGGGATTGATGGCGCTGCTGTGCTGTTGCTTCGTGCGGTGGAGACGGGGCAGCGCATTCTGATTGTGGGTGATTTTGATTGTGACGGTGCCACTAGCACAACAGTGGCAGTGCGGGCGTTGCGCTTGATGGGCGCGCGCGATGTGCAGTTTCTGGTGCCTAACCGTTTTAAGTATGGCTACGGCCTGACGCCGGAAATTGTGGCGGTGGCGGCAACGTTGGAGCCCGATCTGATCGTTACCGTTGATAACGGTATCGCCAGTGTTGAGGGGGTGGCGGCGGCGAAGAAATTGGGGATTCAGGTGCTGGTGACGGATCACCATCTGCCCGGCGCGGTGCTTCCGGAGGCCGATGCCATCGTTAATCCCAACCAGCCGGGGTGTGAGTTTCCGAGCAAGGCGTTGGCAGGAGTGGGGGTTATCTTTTACGTGATGATGGCGCTGCGCGCTGCCTTGCGTGATTTCGGCTGGTTTGAGCGACGTGGTATGGCGCTGCCCAATCTGGCGCAGTTGCTCGATTTGGTAGCGCTTGGCACGGTGGCCGATGTGGTGCCGCTCGATCAGGTCAACCGTATCCTGGTGTCGCAGGGGCTGGCGCGGATTCGCGCCGGGCAGTGCTGCGCCGGGATCTCGGCACTGCTGGAGATTGGCGGCCGCACGCGGGAACGGATTGTTGCCAGCGATCTTGGTTTTGTGGTGGGGCCGCGCCTCAATGCGGCGGGGCGGCTGGAGGATATGTCCATCGGCATACACTGTCTGCTGACCGATGATCTAACCCAGGCCAAGGCGCTGGCGGGAACACTGGATCGGCTCAATCGTGAACGCCGCACTATCGAAAGCGAGATGCAAGATCAGGCGCTGGCGCATCTGGAGTCGCTGCAACTTGCTGATGAAGATGCGCTGCCCACCGGCCTCTGTCTCTTCCAACCCGACTGGCATCAGGGGGTGATCGGTATCCTCGCCTCGCGCATCAAGGATCGTTACCATCGCCCAGTGATTGTCTTTGCCGAGGC
>JAYUTP010000135.1:0-4401 GCA_043755075.1 Tenderia sp. (SeqCode) | reverse complement strand
TGTGCGACTCCTACATTGGCGCTGTGCACGGAGGAGAGGCTGATATTGTCGCCGGGGGCAATAATGGCGAAACCCTGATACCCCCCCATCTGGTAGATCCATGCGAACTTTGTGCTGCGTGTTTCGTCCTGTGCCGCCAGCAATGTTGTGCGGTCGCGCGGCAGCGCCAGCAGCGTGTTGGCCATGGCCACTATGTCCGGTGATTTGGCGGTATATTCAACGCGCCGCCTATGTTCAGTGTCCCAGAGGTGCAGGGCGGTATGATTGATGTCGAGCAGGGCCGTCAGGGAGCGGTCAAGATCCTGACGCAGTCGCGTCTCGAAGATCCGCTCGGACCACCAAGTTACCAGGGTGATGGTGATTAAGGCGGCGACAAGTATTGCCAGAGAGATTTTATTGGAGTTGATCCAAGTGCCGATTTTTTTCAGGGCCATCACTTTTTCCATGCCAATATAGATGTCAGTGAAGGTGATCGGCCGATCTGCTTATAAAATTACCCTATGGCGAATGTTTCAGTGCGCCGCTGGCCAGCTTGGATAAGCCTCGTCATCCCGAGTACCATAGCGGCCTAATACAAGTGAGGTGTTCCCCATGATTCTGAGCATGACTTCGTTTGCCCGCCGCGAACGCGATACCGAATTTGGCAGTTTGCGTTGGGAGCTGCGTTCGGTGAATCACCGTTATATCGATATCAGCCTACGTATGCCGGAAGAGCTGCGCGCCCTAGAGTTCAAAGTGCGGGAGCGGATCGGCGAACGGCTCAAACGCGGCAAGGTGGAGTGTGGCCTGCGTTTTCAGGCGCGCGATACCCAGCGCCGCACACTTGCCATCGACCATGAGGCGGTAAAACGGCTGACAGCGGCGGTGCGTGAGGCGACGATTCATGTCAACAATCCCGCGCCGCTCGATATGTTTGAGCTACTGCGTTGGCCCGGCGTGATGCAGCAGCAGGAGGTGGACATGGAGCCGCTCTATGAAGCGGTGATGACGCTGCTGGATGACGCGCTTGTCGATATGGTCGATAACCGCGCCCGTGAGGGTGATAAGCTCAAGATGGTGATTCTGCAACGTTGTGACGCCATCGACGCCCTGGTGGTAAAGATGAACGCCCTGTTGCCGGGATTGCGGGAGCAGCTTTGCCGCAAACTCAAGGAGCGTCTCGCCGAGTTGAAGAGCGAACTGGAGCCGGGCCGTCTGGAGCAGGAGATCGTTATTCAGGCGCAGAAGATGGACGTGGACGAAGAGCTTGACCGCCTCGCTGCTCATATCGACGAGGTGCGTCATGTTATGGGACGCAAAGAGCCGGTCGGGCGCCGTCTCGATTTTTTGATGCAGGAGCTCAACCGCGAGGCCAACACTCTCGGTTCTAAGTCCAACGACACCGAGGTGACCCGTGTCAGTGTTGAGTTGAAGGTATTGATCGAGCAGATCAGAGAGCAGATTCAAAATATAGAGTAGGGGCGCGTCGCACGCGCCCTGGACGGATGCCTTGGGCGGATGCAATCCGCCCCTACGCGATCCCACATACATATGGAATATTAGATGAAACAACGCAAAATCACCGATGGTCAGGCACTTTACTCTGGCTCTCTCTACATCATCTCCGCCCCTTCTGGGGCCGGCAAGACCAGTCTGGTCAAGGCGCTGGTCGACACCATGGACGAAATCCGTGTCTCCGTCTCCTTCACCACCCGCGCTATGCGTCCTGGCGAGGTGGATGGGGTGAACTACAGCTTCGTCGATATGGATGAGTTTCAGCGCATGGTGGCGGATGACGTCTTCCTTGAACACGCCCAGGTCTTCGACAACTTCTATGGCACCTCCCGTCATTGGGTCGAGCAGCAGCTGCGCGAAGGGGTGGATGTGATCCTGGAAATCGACTGGCAGGGCGCGCGGCAGGTGCGACCACGGATGCCCGGCAATGTCGGTGTCTTCATTTTGCCGCCTTCGCGCCAGACGCTGGAGCAGCGCTTGCGCGGCCGTGGTCAGGACAGTGAAGAGGTGATCCAGCGTCGTTTCCGCGATGCGGTGACCGATATGGGCCACTACTCCGAGTACGATTACGTGGTGATCAATGATGATTTTGCCGAGGCGCTGACCGATCTCACCGCCATTATCCGTGCCCGCCGGCAACGCACCGAGGTGCAGCGTGGCCGCCAGGCGGGGTTGATTGACAAGCTACTCGATCATCCATGAGGTTTTGTTGCCGTCTGGTGTATACTCACTGGTTCCTGAAAACGTTTGTCCCATTTTATATCTGGAGTGAATTGTCATGGCACGTGTGACCGTTGAAGATTGTCTGAGCAAGGTGGATAACCGCTTTGACCTAGTGCTGATTGCCAGCAAGCGTGCCCGTCAGTTGGCGAACGGCAGAGAGGCGCTGGTGCCTTGGGAAAATGATAAGCCCACAGTCGTGGCGCTGCGTGAAATTGCTGAAGATAAAATTACCAAAAAATCGCTGCTCGAAGAGGAGCGCCGTGATGCACGGCAGGTCACTTTTGCTTCCGACGAAAAAGCGCTTATCGAAACCACCAAAGCACGCTCGATCCGTGATGAGGATGGCGACGACTTCTGATCTTAGAGGTGGCTGATGAGCACGCCTCATACCGCAGCACCGATTCCACACGCCGTCACTGAAAGCCTCGAGCAGCTATTTGACGGGGTGCGGGCGGAGGTTGAAAAGTACCTAGAGCCCGATCAGGTCAGCCTGGTGTATCGGGCTTTTCTTTTTGGCGCTGAAGCTCACAAGGAGCAGAAACGCCGCTCCGGTGAACTTTATATTACCCATCCCCTGGCAGTGGCCCAGATCATGGCTGTCATGCGCTTTGACGCCACCACGCTGGTGGCCGCCATTCTCCACGATGTGGTGGAGGATACCCCTGTCAGCAAAGAGCAGATCGCCGCCGAGTTCGGCGAAGAGGTGATGGAGCTGGTCGATGGGGTCACCAAACTGACTCAAATCAGCTTCGAGAGCAAGGCTGAGGCTGAGGCTGAAAACTTCCGCAAGATGCTGTTGGCGATGGTGCGTGATATCCGCATCATGTTGATCAAACTCGCCGATCGCCTCCACAACATGCGCACCCTAGGCTTTATGCGCCCTGATAAACGGCGCCGCATCGCCAAGGAGACGCTCGATATTTACGTTCCCATCGCTAGCCGTCTTGGGCTCAATGCCATGCGTTTGGAGCTGGAGGATCTCGGCTTTGCCGCGCTCTACCCCGACCGTTACCGGGTGCTTTCTGATGCCATCAAAAAGGCGCGTGGTAATCGTAGCGAGATCGTTGGCAAGATCGAGTTAGCCGTCACCGAGCGGTTGTCACAGGAGAAATTGAACGCCCGGGTACAGGGGCGGGAAAAACATATCTACAGTATCTATCAGAAGATGCGTCAGAAGGGGGTGCCCTTCGCCGAAGTACACGACGTCTACGCCTTCCGTATTGTCGTCGATACCGTGGACATGTGTTACCGCGTGCTTGGCTCCATGCACAACCTTTACAAGCCGGTACCCGGTAAATTTAAGGATTACATCGCCATCCCCAAAGCCAACGGTTACCAGTCATTGCACACGGTGCTTTTTGGTCCTTTTGGCGTCCCCATTGAAGTGCAAATCCGCACCGAGGATATGGAGCGTGTCGCCGACGCTGGGGTGGCCGCCCACTGGCTTTACAAGGGCGGCGGGCAGTCGGATAATTTTGGTGCTCACTTCCGTGTCCGTGAGTGGATGCGCAGTGTGCTGGAGATGCAGCAGAGCTCGGGTAACTCGCTGGAGTTTCTGGAAAACGTCAAAATTGACCTCTTCCCGCGTGAGGTCTACGTCTTTACCCCTAAGGGCAAGATCATGGTGCTCAAGCGTGGCTCGACGCCCGTCGATTTTGCCTATGCGGTGCACACCGGCGTGGGTAACCGCTGTGTCGCTGCCAAGGTCAACCGCCGTCTGGCGCCGCTGCGTACCGAGCTGATGAACGGCCAGACGGTGGAGATCGTCACCGCCAACGCCGCTCATCCAAATCCTGCTTGGCTCAATTTTGTGGTGACGGGTAAGGCGCGGGCCAACATCCGTAACTACCTTAAGAACCTGCATCTCGACGAGGCGGTGAGCCTGGGTAAACGGCTGCTGGACAATGAATTGGCAGCTTTCTCGCTGTCGGTGGATACGCTGCCACCAGAGCGGATCAATGGTCTGCTCGGCGAGCTGAAATTGGTGTCGCTGGAGCGATTACTTGAAGAGATTGGTCTTGGTAATCGTATGGCGGTACTGGTGGCTCGTCGCTTCATGGTGGAGGAAGAGCCGGAGGCGCGTGGTGCTGGCATCAAGGAGGCGCTTAGCCGTTATGTGCCCGCCTGGCTCAAGAGCGAAAAGGAGTCGACAGCCAAGCCCCTGTTGATTAAAGGTACTGAGGG
>JAYUTP010000134.1:0-4747 GCA_043755075.1 Tenderia sp. (SeqCode) | reverse complement strand
GCTCCTCACCGGCAAAATGGGTTAAACCCAGGTGGGGTTTATTGGCATCCACCCGTTCATGAACAATCTCTGCCGCTGTATGGCCGTGAACAGCCCAGTGCATCTTGTTTTGCACCTGAGCAAAAAAGGCCTGACTGAATTCGGCATTGCCATCGTAGTCAATACTGGTGGCATAGATGTCACACACCTTGCGCCAGAACACCTTCTCGGAAGAGCGGATATCACGAATCCGCGCCAGCAGTTGATCAAAATAAATACTGCTATCGGGGCTCTTCAGGCGCGCATCGTCCATAACAAAGCCCTTGGCCAGATACTCCTTCAGCTGCCCCGTCGCCCAAGTGCGAAACTGAACCCCCCGGCAAGAGCGTACCCGGTAACCCACGGCAAACACCGCCTCCAGGCTGTAATACTCAATTTCGCGAGTAACCTCTCGCCCACCCTCAAGTTGAACTGTTGCATATTTTGCAACAGTTGCCTCGCGTGTCAGTTCAGCGTCGTCATAAATCGACTTCAAATGTTTGGAAATCACCGACTTATCGCGACCAAACAGCTCCGCCATTTGGTTCAGCGTTAACCACAGCGTCTCACCCTCTAGGCGGATCTCAAGACACAGTTTTCCCGCATCGGTGCTATAGAGCAGCAGTTGGCCTTTCTCCTCCTCCATCACTCCGCCCCTTCCCACATCTTCACCATAAAGGCATCTTCCAGGCTCAACACCCGCGCCTTGGCCTGACCGGTGAGCACAAGGCCGTGGGGGCCATTGATGTAGATCAGGTCGAACTCGCTGTCAGCCTGGCTGATGTGTTGTTTTTCCAGCAGCGCCTCTAACGCAGCGGCGTCTTTTTCAGGATCATCCGTGAGCTTGCGCCAGATCACCAGCACCTTGGCACGATTGGCATCGCTGCCCGGCGTGCGGCGCACGTAACCTTCGACCAAGCGGAACCAGTGGCCCGCGTTTTCGTCACTCCCGCTTACCCCCCCGTCATTCCCGCGCAGGCGGGAATCCAGCTCTTTAAACTTGGTCACCTTCAGCCGGGTATGTTGATCCTCAGGCAGCTCCGGATCGTGTTCACGTTCAAAGGTCGCTTCAAAAACACGCGGCCGGTCCAGCTTCGCCACCTCCAGCCCGATGAGCCAGTTGAAGGTTTCGATCAGGTCCACCTGTTTAAGAGTGTGCGTCTCGGAGCCGGTCTTTTTCACCTTCAAGGTATAGGCCGTTGGATCACGGAACTGTTGCACGTTGAGCAGGCTGGCGGAGCCGCGTGTCTCCACATCCAAAAAATAGTTAAGCAGATAGTCACGGCGCAACGCACCATGTTCATTCAGCGCCTGGGCACGTTGTTCATCGCCATCCAACACCAGGTTGTTGAGGGTGTCTTCGTAGGATTCCAGTCGCAGGTATTTAAAGCAGTGAGAGATGCCTTCGCGGGAGACAGGTTTTCCATCTTTCCAGTCTTTTGAGTAGACCACTTTTTGGATGCGGGGTTTGATTACTGCATTAAAATGATCTCCCATTTCAACTAAACAATACTTTATGCGTTTTCCATCTCGCGCATGATTAATAGACGCGTGAGCAGTTGTCCCAGAGCCCCCAAAATAATCCAGTACAAGAGGAGCATCGTCTCGATCGCCCACTGAAAGTGAAATACACTTTTCAACCAACCGTATCGATTTTGGAAAATCAAACTTCTTCTCCCCCAAGATATTTATGAGCAAAGTATTTCCGTAGTTACCCGCATCGTAATCACCGCCAGACCAAACTGTTTTGGACACAGTTAACTCATGAGTCAAAAACAAATCGAACGTATCATCAACCTTTTGCACAGCAATTCTATGTACATTTTCTTCGATTGAGTCCAATCCAAAGTTCCACCTCCGCTCTACGCCATCTTGATCAATAGGCCATATTTCTACTTCACCAGTTTTCAGCACAACATTCCGCCCACTAGGATGGAATTCATTCTCGGGAACAGTTCCTATGCGTACAATTTTTTCACTCTTGACATAGATAGGATAGAAAGACAGCCTTCGTTCAGTTCTCAACGAATTCTCACCCCAACGGCGCATTTTTCTGGGCGTTTTATTTTCTTCTAGCGTCCTCGAGATATACGTTCCATCTTCTTTCGTAAGAAAAAGAGCATATTCATGCGTTCGATTAAATGCTTTCGTAATCGAGCCTTTAGGATTGCTAACAACAGTCACCCTAGAAAGGCGATAGTCGGGATACAAATCCACCATTATTTGAGACAACTGCGCCATTTCAGTGTCATCAATAGCAACAGTTTTCACTCCATCCTTAGCAAGCAGATCAGTCGCAGCCTTCATCCTATCTTCCATCAATGAAAGCCAAGATGAATCTTTATACGAATTTTTATAAAGTATTGGTGTTGAATCAGTGTTGTACGGTGGATCAATGTAAATATATTTCACTCGTGACTTATATTGCTCACGAACAAACTTCAATGCTTGAAAATTATCCGAATGCACCAATACCCCGTCACACTGCTCATCCAGTCCTTCAATACTGGCCAGCAGTTGTGCTTTGAAGGCACCATCAAACAACGCGGTATCCAACACCAGATACGGGTTGTCTTTTAAAAACTCGACAGTCAGTGGCTCGCTATAACCGGGCTTGCCCGGTGAGGCTAGATCACCTTGCACCGCTTTAATCTCATCAATGGCAAACAGCTTCACCCACTCTTGTCGCTGCGCCTCATTGACAGCAATGGTGGAATAAAGGCTTTCGGACACACGGTCAAGGGTGATGCAGTAGTTGGTTTCGGTGACAAACTTTTTTTTCAGCCAGAGCTTTTTCTGGAACTCTTCCACCTGGGTTAAAAACAGGATGATCTGGCGGGCGATGGTGCGCAGGGCTTTGACCTTGCCGAGCCACTGCTCCACTTGCGGGGCGTCGGCGTTTTCGATGTCGTCCAGCCGCATAATTTCGTTTTTGATGTAGAAGTCCAACTCGCGTTTTAAAAAACCGCCCAGGTCTTTGTGGATGAAGTAGTCCATGGTATTGCGGGCGGTGTAGCGCATTAAATACTTGCCCAGCAGGGTGCGTTCTTTTTGTTTGTCGGTCGGCGCGGGGTAGCTGAGACCGTTGATAAAGGGCTTGGCGTTTTGTTGTTTGAGGGCTTTGAGGATGGCGGCCTCGGCTTTTTCCATGCGCTTTATCTGCCAGGTGGCGTCTTGGCCGGTTTTTTCGGCGTCGTAACGGTATTGGAAGTTGATGGTAAGTGCTTCACCATCAATGGCGACAGGGTCATCGTGGATGATGAAGAAGCGGCTTTGGTTTTCCTTGACGTTGTTATGCGCGCCTTCGCTGGCGTCTACCAGATGGAACTTCACCTTGAGGGCTTGGCCGTTGGGGGTTTCTAGTGCTAGTTCGACGTTTTTATCTTTACCTGCGCGCTGCTGCTCTTTGGTGATGGCCTCGCTTAGGTCAAAGCTGAAGTGGGTGAGTGTCTCACTGCTTTTGATGTAGTACTGGTCTTTGTTGGCCCAGTGCAGGTAGACCTCGCGGCCGTCGTAGGGCACGGCGTAGGGGGCGGCGCGGGAGTCATTTTCTGCAACGTGGTAACGGCGGCTGAGGAAGTCACCTTTGTCGTAGTAGCGCGAGAAAAAGCGGTAGAGGTGGTCATAGATGTCGGCGGGGTCGTTGCCGTTGTCGCGGGCGGCATCATAGAGAGCCTTAGCGGCTTGCACTTTAGGGTTGCTGTCGGGTTCGGCGATGCCAAACTCCACGGCATGGGTGCGCGCCTGTTCATAGGCGGCCTTGAATTCTGCCACGGCGTTGTTGCCGTTAGCAGCGAAGGCGCGGTCGATATCACCGGCCAGATCGTTTTCGATGAAGCCTTTTATCTGTGCGCTTTTGGCGTGCAGGATGCGATAGAGACCAAAATCGAGTTCGGGCTGGTTGAGCTGAAACAGCTCGTGCAGCAGTTCGATGAATTTCTCTTTTTTGGCGTTGATTGCTTGGGCCATGTGTTTTTCCATTCTCGACTGAATTATCTACGAGCCAGGCGTTTGCCCGGCGGCGTTAAAACCAGATTCTATTTTTTTGCTGCGTTGGCGGATGACGGCCTGAATGGCAATGGTCGCAGCAACGGCCTGTTCGTTTTGCATGAACGACTGGGCGATGATAGGCGCCTGCTGCTCCAGCGTGCGGCTGACTTTTTCCAGTGTCTGTTTTACCAGTTTAAAGCCGATGCCGCACTCTTCGGCCAGTGTTTGCCAACTGCGGGCGATGATCCACGTTGGTCTATCCTCGCCGCCAATTTTCATGGCGGGCCTGTCGCTCAGTCCGGGGTAGATGGCGGTGCTCATCAGATCATAAAACGGCGCGAGTTTGGGGCCTTGCTGGGTCAGCAGCAGTGAGACATTTTTGCCGTGGGCGTCGGCGTTGCCGATTAGATAATTAAACACTCGCCAGTTGAGCAGTTGCAGTTGATCGACCACGGGCTGGATGCTCTGTTCTTTGACGAGCTTGAAGCAGGCGGCCAAACCTGGCCCGCCCTCTTTTTCATATTTCGTCTCCGGCAATAACCCCAAGGCCTGACAAAAGTCTTCCTGATGCAGGCGTTGCAGGGTGCCGCGGTGGTCCGGTTCGCGGTCATAACGGCTGATCAGATAGAGCCATTGGCCCCGGTTGTTGAGCAGCGTAACCTCGGGCACGGTTAGCCCCACGGCCTTGGCCAATTGCATGCAGTAGGCTTCGTTAAAAACGCTGTTCTGATACTCACGT
>JAYUTP010000133.1:0-8509 GCA_043755075.1 Tenderia sp. (SeqCode) | reverse complement strand
ATCGCGTACACGTGTTCCCCACGGGATGGTATTGGCCTGAGTGCCATATTTTGCATTGATTGCGTCTGCATATCGACTCACAACTAAATCAGCGTTTAGATAGGGGCGTGCTCGATCAGGGTTAGTGCAGGCATAGAGTCCAATGACGGGTGTGCCAACGGCGGTGCCAAGGTGGGCCGGGCCGGAGTCGGGGGCGATGATAATATCTGTGTGTGACAGGATGGCTAATAGCTGCTTGATGTTGGTTTTGCCAATTAGATTGAGTGGTGTGTGATTGCAGCGTTGGCTGATTTTTTCGCCGTACTCTTGTTCCAGTGCGCTCGGGCCGCCGCAGAGTACCACTTGCATGTGATGTTTTTCAGTCGCGTAGTTGGCCACGCTGGCATACCCTTCAACGCTCCAATTGCGGTAACTCATGCTTGAACAGGGGCTGATGACTAATGTTTTTTTGTTGTTGGCCAACTGTTGTGTTGCAAATACATTGGCTTCTGCGGGGATGGGGATATTCCATTCTAGTACGTGCTCTTTAATGCCTAGTGCTTCGGTGAAACCAAAAAAACTATCGATGACATGTTGTTGTGGCTTTGCTGCAATTTTGTGGTTGGTGAAAAGCCACTGCATATCTTTGCCCCGTCCTTTATCAAAACCCAGTTTGATATTGGCCGGGATGAGTAGGCTGGCGATGCTGGCGCGGATTGACATCTGCATGTGCAGCAGGATATCGAAGTGGCGTCCGCGCATCTGTTGGCGCAGTTTTTTGTAGGCGCTTAGCCCTTCGTTTTTATCGAATATGATGAATTCGATATCAGGGATATCTTCTACTAATTGATGTTCAAGTTTGCCAATGATCCAGGTGATTTTTGTCTGTGGCCAAGCTTGCTGGAGGGTACGAACGACAGGCAAGGTATGGCTGATATCACCGAGCGCCGAGAGGCGCAGCAGACAGAGTGTTTGGGGTGGGGTTGAGAGGGGTAGTTTCATGGTGTGCGCGCCGGATATTGGCCTCGGTGCATGATGGTTCCGATTGTTTTGTTATTTCTTTTGCCGATAATCGACGTAGGATTTTTTTTCCACCAGATTGCAGCTGACCTTGTCGTTGATGTGGGGCTTTACGTCGGCGCAAGCGAGTTCGATGAAATGCTCATTTTGGCGCAGGATGTTCAGCTTCTTGAGGGCATTCTCCAGTTTGTCCGCGTCGCTGATACGCTCGAATTTGATCTCAAGGATGGTGATTTTGTCGAGAAACTCACCTGCGGAAATTTCGGCGCTCAGATTCATGGCTGTTTCCTGCGTTTTTCTGGATACGGGGATATGGTCGTAATGTTACTGGATGAAGCCTGTTTTTAAAAATATTATTGACGCCTAGCGGGGTTGTTTCGTTTCGGTAGGCTATTCAGGGTGGCATTTATTTTTTTATGATGTCTGTTTTTTCCTGTTCTTTGGTCCATTTTCCTTGAGGCTTATCGATGTATTGAAAAAACTCGTTTGTAAAATTTCCCTGATTACAGGTGTATCGATAATTCGTGGTTTTTACTTCGGTATTCTTTAACGCTTGGTTAAATACGCCGGGGCCTGTCAGGTCGTAAACATTCTTTATGCTGTTTTCTTTGATATTGTTAAGGACGATATTAATCATCCTTTCCAGATGAGCATTATCCTTTTTACTAGCGATAAAATAATTACTGATTTCGCCTCTCTTGGTTGTGATGTAGAGCTCTTTATCTTCCGACGTTATGATGCGGTTTATGGGCCATACCAAGTGTGCATCGATATCCATGTAGACACCGCCATGCTTTTGTAGCACTAATAACCGCCAGAAATCCGCCTGTGCTGCGCCTATCTGTAGCTTTGAATAGTTTTCATAGATCTCGGCGGAGTAGTTCTCTTTTATAAATTCAGTTCTATCATCCGTGATGACAAAACGGTATTCGAAAGTGGGCGATAACAGACGATTGAAAAGGTAGTTGAGATAAACAGCCAGTGTTACACGATTGGTGTAGTTGGTTTGCCAGAGTATTTTGGAGATCTCGGTTTTGCGATTCGTATTAAGGAGTGGGGCTGCTTTTTTGGGTAGGGTGAATCTTTTATTGGGGAATAGGAAGTGAAACAGGTAGCAGAGCAGTTTTGCTAAATTGGCGAATACCTTTATTATGCGGCTAACGAGAAATATAAAGGGTTTTTTCACTGAAGTCTGTTCCAATAAGTCTAGGGCTGTGGTCATGAGGCGGAGCTGCGTGGCTTGAATAGTACAATGCGGAATGATAAGAACCTTTCCTCTGAGTGTCTAGCGCTAATTGGCCGATGAGCTTTGCCGTTCGTTCGCTTGAGCCGAGGCTAATTTTTTATAAATTATGTGATTTTTTTATTTCTTATGGATGGATCATCGGGCGATGAAGTTTAATATATCTACTATCAGATCATCATTCAATGTGGAGGGTCTCGCCCTTAAGCTGTGTGACGTGTGCGTGCATCTTGGCAGTACTGGCTGATGTTGGAGTCCACTATCATGCCACAACAGGCACGGCTTACCGACAGCCACTTTCTTTATGATGCCGCTGTCGTGCCATTGCCCGATGAGCGGTTTTTTGAAGCCGATCACTGGCGTAATGAAGGTGCGTTGCTGAGTACTGCCCAAGGGCGTGGTGCTGCTTGCATCTTTGCCTTTCGTGATGGTGAGTATGTGCTGCGTCACTATCGTCGCGGTGGCTTGATGGCCAAGCTCAGTGATGATAACTATCGCTGGTCCGGGCTGGAGCAGACGCGTGCTTGGCGCGAGTGGTTTCTGTTGCGAGATATGGTTCAGCTGGGGTTGCCCGTGCCGCGCCCGATTGCGGCACGGGTGGTGCACAGTGGCTTTTTTTATACCGCTGATCTGGTGACGCAGCGTTTGCCACAGGTGATGCCATTTGCTGATTTGTTGATGGAACGTGTTTTATCCGAGCCGCAGTGGCGCGAGATTGGCGCTACCGTAAAACGGTTTCATCGGGCGGGCATTTATCACGCCGACCTGAACGCCCGTAATATCCTGTTGGATGATTTTGGCCGGGTCTTTGTGATTGATTTTGATAAGGGTGAAAAGCGCGCGCCAGTACAGCATTGGCAACGCGAGAACCTGGAGCGGTTGCAGCGCTCGCTGCTGAAATTCAAAAAGAGCCAGCCGCAGTTCTGGTTTGATGAGCGGTGCTGGCAGTGGTTGCTGGCGGGCTATAATGACAAATAAGGCTCCAGCGCATCGGCATAGCGTTGTGCTACATCACTCTTTGCCTCCACCAGTTCGCGAGCATGTTGTCCGGTCTTATTCAGTGCCTCCGGTTGCGCCAGCAGCTCAATCATCTTCTCGATCAGCTCCTCGGCATTACGCACTCTGAATGCAACGTTCTGCTCTAGTAGTAGGTCGCACTCATCCTCAAAATTATCCATGTGGTGTCCGAAGAGCGCTACTTTGCCCAGACGTGCCACCTCGATCAAGTTCTGGCCGCCGCGCGGGATGAGTGAGCCACCCATGCAGATCAGTTCCGCTCCGGCGATGAACTGTTGCAGCTCGCCAAAGGTGTCGGCGAGGTAGATTTGCGTAGTGCCCGTTACGGTTTCATTCTCACTGCGCACGGCAATGGCTACGTTGAGTGGTCGTAGCTGTTTGAGGATCGCTGCTTTGCGTACCGGATGGCGCGGCACGATCACCAATAGATGGGTTTTGTATAGCGCTGATGCTAGCCATGCGCGGCTGATCTGTAGCTCCTCATCATCGTGGGTGGAGGCGGCGACGATGTAAGGGCGTGGCAATTTGATCGCTTCAATCGCATTCTGCTTGATGGCGGCGAATTTTATGTTATCCACCACGCAGACCAGTTCCTCGGCGGCGCCAAGCTGCACAAAACGCTGTGCGTCTTTTTTAGAGCGAGCCAGTATTTGGGTGACGTTGGCAAGGGCGTGTTGATAGAAGGTGTGAACCCAGGCGGGGCGATTCAGGGTGCGTTGCGAGAGGCGGCCGTTGACAATCAGCAGCGGCACCTGTTGTTTGCAGCACTGATGGTAGAGCCGTGGCCAGAGTTCAGTCTCCAGGATGATGACGCAGCGCGGCCGCATCTGCTCGATCAATTGGCGTGTGGCATAGGCGAAATCGAGTGGCAGATAGCAGTGGCTAATGCCGGGCAGTTTTTTCTGCGCCATGGCCGCGCCAGTGGGGGTGACGGTGGAGACGATGATCGGCAGCTCAGGATGGCGTTGCTGCAGCACCTGAATCAGCGGAATGGCAGCGTTGACCTCACCTACCGAGGCCATGTGCAACCACACTGGCTGGTCGTGGCGCTGTGGTTGACTCAAGCCTAGGCGTTGCCGCGCTAATCGCCCATCGTGGTTTTTCCACGCCTGCCACAGCGTGTGCAGTACCAGCAACGGTGCTAGCAGCGTAAAGAGTAGGCGATAACGCCAGTGCGGTGTGGTCGCCTTAGCGGCCATAGAGATCGGTTCCATTGCCGTGTTCACCGCCGGGCTGGCTCTTAAAGCGGCGGTGTGCCCAAAGATATTGCGCGGGTGCTTTGTGAATCTCCGTTTCAATCAGGCCGTTGGTGAGTATGGCGTCGGCCAGGTCATCGCCAGAAGGGAAGTTCTCCAGTGGTGGCAAGAGTGTCAGTTGATAACCGCTGCCATCCTCGCGGCGGCGGGTGAAGAAGGGGATGACGTGGCAGCCAGTTATTTTGGCGATGCGCGAGGTGGCGGTGAGGGTGGCGGCTGGGTTGCCGAAGAAGGGGGCGAAGACGGCGTTTTGATGGCCAAAGTCCTGATCGAGTGCATACCAGCAGGTGTCGCCGTGCTTTAATTTTTTGATCAGTAGACGGATGTCGTTGCGGTCGATAGCGCTCTCGAATTGTCCCTCGCGACCGCCGCGCATCACCGCCTCGAAGAGTGGATTGCGATGAGGTTTGTACATCACATGAAATGGCGCATGTAACGCCAGTAGGCGACCGCCGATCTCCAGGCAGGTGAAGTGGGCGCTGAAGAGCAGTACCCCGCTCTCCTGTTGCTGGGCGGCGTGTAGATGTTCAAGACCTTCGATGTGGCAAAGTGGCGCCAGTTTGTGGCGGGGCCCCCACCAGCTCCAGGCGATCTCGAAGAGCGAGATGCCCGCAGAGCGGAAGCTTTCTTTCACCAATTGTTGTTGCTCTGCGTTATTCAACTCAGGAAAGCAGCGGCGGATGTTGATCTCGGCGATATGGCGGCGACGCGGGATGAAACGGTACATCAGCCAACCGGCAACGGCGCCAAGCGTGAGGATGGCGCGGTAAGGCAGATAACAGCTGAGCCGCAGCAGACCAAACCATAACCATAACGGCCAGTAACGTGGCACTAGATAGTTGGTGGCGTTGAAAGAGGTGATGCCGTTGCTCAATGGAGATAGGGATCAAAAGTAGGGCGCGCAATATACACCCTACTTGGCCGCCAGCCAGCCATTGATCTGCGTCACATCTTCGGCATCCAACATCCCGGCGGCACGCTGTAGGCGCAGGCTGGCGAGGATGTAGTCGTAACGGGCGCGGGCGTAATCACGCTGGGTGCGGAACAGTTCGCGACGCGAATTGAGCACATCAACCGTGGTGCGGGTACCGACCTCATAGCCAGCTTCGGTAGCCTTGAGTGCGCTCTCGGAAGAGGTGACCGCCTGTTGCAGCGCCTTCACCTGGCTGATGTTGGCCTGTACGCCAAGATAGGCCTCGCTGGTTTCGCGCTGGGTGGCGCGGCGCTGTTGCTCTAGTCCCTGGCGAGATTGTAGAAGCTGGGCGCGGCCGGCACTCACCGCTGCCGATGTGCCGCCGCCCTGGTAGAGCGGCAGGTTGAAGATCAGGCCAAATGTAGTGGTATCACTGGTGCTGTCACCATGAGTGCCCTCGTACTCCGAGCGATTTTGGCTGGCGACAAAGTCGAGGGTGGGTTGATGGCCGGCGCGACTCTTGTTGACCTCTTCACTGGCGACTTCAACGGCGGCCTGGGCGGCAATGATGTCACGGTTTTGCGCCAGCGCGGTCTCTTCCCACTGCTCTGCGGCGGCCGGATTGGGCTCGGCGAGGGTGATGTTAGCTCCCAGCGGCAGGATTGACTGGGGCAGCTTGCCGGTGAGTTGACGCAGCGCTTGCTGGCTAACGGCGACCTGATTTTGGGCACCAATTTCACTGGCGACGGCCAGGTCGTAGGCTGCCTGAGCCTCATGCACGTCAGTGATGGCGATCAGCCCCACCTCAAAACGTTGCTTGCTTTGTTGCAATTGGCGTTCGATGGCACTCTTTTCGGCCTGGGCGAATTCGAGGTTATCGCGGGCTGCCAGGGTGTTGAAGTAGGCCTCGGAGACCCTTACGATCAGCGCCTGATAGGTGCTTTGTAGTTGGGCGCTGGCCTGGCGCTCACTGGCGCGTGCCTGGTCGATACCGCTCAGCAGATCCTTGCGGTAGAGCGCCTGGCGCAGGTTCAGGCTGTAGGTGGTAGTGGTGTTGTTATTTGCTCTCAGGAAGCTGGTCGCACTGGCCGTGGAGGTTTGGCGGGTGTCGGTATAGTTGATGTCGAAATTGATGTTCGGCCGATAAGCGGCGTAGGTTTGGCGGCGGTTGTAGCCGCTGGCTTCGAAGGCAGCCTGTTGTGCCCCCAATACAGGATCGCTGTCGAGCGCCAGCTGGTAGATCTGCAGCAGATCCTCGGCCTGAGCCGTCGGGGCAAAGCCGGTCAGTGCGATGGGGGCAAACAGGGCGGCAATCAGACGCGGTATCGTTCTCATGGCATCCAGTCCTGTGTTGAGTTTAATTTAATAACGAGCCATTCCGGGGTCAATATCGCAAGCCCAGGCCTCAATGCCGCCGACAAGGTTGATCAGTTTTTCAAATCCCTGTGCGGCCATGAAGGCTCCAGCGTGCTGGCTGCGCACGCCATGGTGGCAGATGAGCACATACTCTTGCTTCGGATCAAAATGGCCTATCGCTTCGGGGATGCGCGCCAGCGGGACGTTGATCGAATCATCCATGGCGCAGATCTTATATTCGCTAGGTTCGCGTACGTCCAGCAGAAACGGTTTAACGGCGCTGCTCTGGAGGTGGTGGACAAGTTGGGTGGGGGTGAGCTGTAACACGGTTATATTCCCGAAATCTATATATTAGAAAGAGCTAATGTATCCAGTCTGCCCTAGAAAGTAAACCGTTGCGGTTGCTGGGCGTTGGTCAGTGGCTTGACGTTGGTTTCAAATAGCGACTCGCGACTCCATTCATTGTCGCCGGTGCGGGTGATCAGAATCGCCTCCATCACGGGGGCGTCGCCGACAATAGCCACTAGGCGGCCGCCACGGTTGAGGCTCTTTTGGAACGTCTCGGGCAGTACCGGCAGAGAACCGGTGATGATGATGACATCATAGGGGCGGTGTTGATCCCAGCCGTGGGCGGCGTCGCCCACTTCCAAGGTGGCATTGTTAATCCCCAGGGTATCGAGGTTTTTGCGCGCCTGGGCGCTGATCTCGGCATTGATGTCGACGCTAAAAACCTGACGGCAGCCACGCGCCAACAGGGCGGTCTGGTAACCGCTGCCGGTGCCCACTTCGAGGGCGATGTCCAGCGGATCGATATCCGCCGCCTGGAGCATGCGGCCAATGACCTTGGGCGGGAGTGTTGTTGTGCCGTGGCCAAGCGGGATCTCCGTGTCGGCATAGGCTAGCGCTTGGTAACCGGCAGGAACAAACGGCTCGCGTGGCACGCCCTCCATCAGCTCGAGCACCTTGGGATCCAGCACATCCCAGGGGCGGACCTGTTGCTCAATCATGTTGAAGCGGGCTTGTTCGATGTCCAGCATTGTTAATCACTCCCCATACCGCATAGTTATCGTATTCACAGAACCGTGGAGATTAAGCGCTTTGCTGTTTTGAGGCAAGCCGTGCTGTCGTCGTAACGGTGTGGCAGTAGTGGCTTTTGGGCCGCGCTAAACTTGCAAAAAAAGCCCCCCTGGGATACTTTGTGGCAGTTGCTAGGGGTGCCCACTCTAAATATATTTGAGATACGGCTGAGATCACACCCTTTGAACCTGACCCGGCTAATACCGGTGTAGGGAAGCAGTTGTGTTGTTGTCCGCCTTGCCGCGCACCCCTCTGCTGCCTTCTCGATTAATTTTCAATTTATCCACGTCCAGAGGTTATGCCCATGAGCGCGATTCCAGCAGAGTTCCTGAAAAAAACGGCCCAAGTATCAGAAGATGTTAGCCGCCCCTTCGCCAGCTCCAAGAAAATCTACGTCACCGGGTCGCGCCCCGATATCCGTGTGCCGATGCGTGAGATCACTCAGGTGCCGACTCATACCAACAGTGGCATCGAAGAGAATCCGCCCATTTACGTCTATGACACCTCCGGTCCCTATAGCGATCCGACGGTGAATGTCGATCTGCTCAAGGGCATACCTGAGGTGCGCAGTGGCTGGATTGCCGAGCGCAATGATACCGAGCTGCTGAGTGGCCCCAGTTCCGAGTTTGGTACTACCCGCCAGACCGA
>JAYUTP010000132.1:0-7122 GCA_043755075.1 Tenderia sp. (SeqCode) | reverse complement strand
ATGGAGATCGAGACTCCGTTCCTGACCAAGGCGACCCCCGAAGGGGCGCGTGACTATGTGGTGCCGAGCCGCACCCACCAGGGCAAGTTCTTCGCCCTGCCGCAGTCGCCACAGCTCTTCAAGCAGCTGCTGATGATGAGCGGCATGGACCGCTACTACCAGGTGGCGCGCTGCTTCCGCGACGAAGATCTGCGTGCTGACCGTCAGCCGGAGTTCACCCAGCTCGACATCGAGGCCTCCTTCATCAACGAAGATCAAATCATGAACCTAATGGAGGAGATGTTTCGCGACGTCTTCGCCCAGGTGCTCGAAGTGGCGCTGCCACACCAGTTCCCGCGCATGACCTACGCCGAGGCGCAGTTCCGCTTCGGCTCCGACAAGCCTGATCTGCGTATTCCGCTGGAGCTGGTCGACCTCACCGATCTGATGAAGGCCGTGGACTTCAAGGTCTTCTCCGGCCCGGCCAATGACCCCAAAGGGCGCATCGCCGCCATTCGCCTGCCCAAGGGCGGGGAACTGAGTCGCAAGCAGATCGACGACTACACCGCGTTTGTCGCCATCTACGGTGCTAAAGGCTTGGCCTATATCAAGGTCAACGACAAGGCTCAGGGCCGCGAAGGGCTACAGTCACCGATCCTCAAGTTCCTGCCCGATGAAGTAGTCGATGGCATCATGAGCCGTACCGGTGCCGAGAATGGCGACTTGGTCTTCTTTGGTGCCGACAAGACCAAAATCGTCAACGAGTCACTCGGCGCACTGCGTATCAAGCTCGGCCACGATCTCGGTCTGGTGCAGCGCGGCTGGCAGCCGCTGTGGGTGGTCGATTTTCCGATGTTCGAATTCGATGAGAAGGACAAACGCTGGGTTGCTATTCATCACCCATTTACCGCGCCCATCGGCTCACTGGAAGAGGTGGCCGCAGACCCCGAAGCGGCGCTGTCGCGCGCTTATGACCTAGTGCTCAACGGCACCGAGGTGGGCGGCGGTTCGATCCGTATCCACAGTGCTGAGATGCAGCAGCAAGTGCTGGAGATGCTCGGCATCGGCGCCGAAGAGGCACGCGAGAAGTTCGGCTTCCTGCTTGACGCACTCAGCTACGGTTGTCCTCCGCACGGTGGTCTCGCCTTCGGCCTCGATCGTCTGATCATGCTGATGACCGGCGCACAGTCGATCCGTGACGTGATGGCCTTCCCCAAAACTCAGACCGCCGCCTGTCCGCTGACCTCTGCCCCTTCTGACATTGGTCTAGCGCATATGCGTGAACTGGGGCTGCGCCCACGTCAGCCGGTGGCAACGGAGTAATGATGTAGGGTAGGCACGTTTTTTGTGTCCACCAATTTCCTGTCGAGTAATTATGCCGCTTGAACGGAAGGAGCAAAAATGAAATTTGGCTATACGATTATTTACGTCCCGGATGTCTCCGCCTCGCTCGCATTCTTTGAAAGGGCGTTTGGTTTCACGCAGCGCTTTCTTCACGAGTCGGGTGACTATGGCGAACTCAACACAGGTGAAACAACCCTTGCGTTCGCAGTACATGCGCTTGGTGCCATGAACTTACCGACCGGCTATGTTGAGGCAAGCGCTTCGCTAAAACCTCTGGGGATTGAGGTGGCCTTTGTCACGCCTTCGGTTGCCGAGGCCCACGCAAAAGCTGTGGCGGTTGGCGCTATTGAAATCAAAGCCCCTGAAGCAAAACCTTGGGGGCAAGTCGTGTCGTATGTTCGCTGTCCTGACGGCACGCTGGTTGAGTTGTGT
Organism: Tenderia sp. (SeqCode); assembly: GCA_043755075.1. Taxonomy (GTDB): domain Bacteria; phylum Pseudomonadota; class Gammaproteobacteria; order Tenderiales; family Tenderiaceae; genus JAKFXL01. Next base: position 5,367 of record JAYUTP010000132.1, on the reverse strand, counting down.
TCGCCCATCGGTGGCTAGCGCTATACAGCGCATAACATGGCGTTTGAGAGGGATGCGCCTAAAACGGCGCGCCCCTCAATTTTATGTTACAGGGTGGATGCCAAAATGACGGCTGCAATTGCCATTCAAAAAATTTTCATAGTTGAGCGATGACGAGTGTCTAGCGCGTATCGTTGTCGCTAAGGCAACGCTGGGTGAGCGGCTGCTGATCCTGGGTCACCACTATCAGCGTGAAGAGGTGTTCCGTCACGCCGATGCCTTGGGTGATTCGCTCAAACTATCGCGTATTGCGGCGGCGTCGAAGGCGGAGTACATCATCTTTTGTGGTGTGCATTTTATGACGGAGGTGGCGGATATTCTCACCCCGACTAGGTTGCTAACTTGGCTGCGGGTTGCGCCATGGCCAACCTCGCCAAAGTTGAACGCGCTGTGTGAGCTCAGTGAGGTGATTGTGCCTGACGGGTGTGTCACACCCGTGACCTACATCAACTCCGCCGCTGATCTGAAGTCGTTCCGCGTCGATCCACAGCATCTGTTATGGACGCTGGAGAGCTTAGTGGCGGGGCAGGTGGTGAATCAAATTAGAGTGCCGGAGACGGTTGCTGTGTAGGCGCGCCTAGCGTTGCAGCGGATGCTTGATCTGAATATCTGAGAAGGTGTTTTTGTTGTGAGCCAGATTACGGTTCGCGCTGTAGATTCAGCCTTAAATTGAGGCTTTAATAAGGGGTAGAGGTAGGCCAAAAAGCAAGGGGGCGATGCAAAAATATTTTACTGGTGTTCCTCTCGACATGTCGCATAAGATGCGCGCGCCGCAGCCTGTGAATGCAGGATGTGGCAAAACAGGCATTGTCCTCATTACACATATTCCAAAGGAGTCTCCATGAAAAAAATCATTGCCCCGATGATCGCTGGCGTTCTGGTTTTGGGTCTTTTAGCGGGCTGCGGTGCTAAAGAGCGTGAAGCTCTGCAGACTCAGGTCACCTCACTTCAGCAGGAACTGGTTACCGCCAATAATTCTTTGGCCGCGCAAGAGAGTGAACTGACTGCCCTGAGAGCCCAGCTTCAGACAGTCACCGAGTCTCAGACTCAGGCCGCTGCTGAAATTGCGATGTTGACCAGCGAGTTGGAAACAGCAAAAACAGATCTGGCTGCCGCGCAGATGGGTAAAAAGAAGAGGTAAAACAGCCTATCTTTTTGATGTGCAGGAGCGGATGGCGGGTTTTTGGCCAGACGCTCTCTGTGATTTATCCAGGAGTGGCGAGATGGGCTTTCCATCTCGTCGTTCTAATGAAGCAACCGTTCTATCCGCGTTTGATTGCCGGTCATAATGCGTGGTTCTCGCCCCGGCGGCTTTAAGCTCAGCCCCCCGTAATGGTAAGCTTTCCTCTTATTTGTGACTGACAGGAACGAAGAGGAATAAGCTGAATCATGGCAGGACATAGTAAGTGGGCCAATACCCGCCACCGCAAGGGGCGTGCCGATGCCAAGCGTGGCAAGATTTTTACCCGCCTCATTCGTGAAACTACCGTGGCTGCCCGTTTGGGTGGCGGTGATCCAGATGCCAATCCGCGTCTGCGTGCAGCGATTGAAAATGCGTTGGGCAATAATATGTCCAAGGAGACTGTCGAACGCGCCGTCAAGCGTGGTGTCGGTGGTATTGAAGGTGAACATTACGAAGAGATTCGTTATGAGGGTTATGGTCCCGCTGGTGTGGCGGTGATGGTCGAGTGTATGAGCGACAACCGTAACCGCGCTGCGGGTGAGGTGCGCCACGCCTTTTCCAAGCGTGGTGGTAATCTCGGCACCGATGGCTCCGTTGCATATCTATTCACTAAACAGGGTGTGCTCAGCTATCCGCCCGGCAGTGATGAAGAGCGCATCATGGAAGTGGCGCTGGAGGCGGGGGCTGAGGATATCTCCACCCACAGCGATGGCTCTGTTGATGTAATTACCTCGCCGGAGAGTTTTTTCGATGTTAAAGCGGCGATGGTGGCGGCAGGGCTGACGCCAGAACATGCCGATGTCACCATGACACCCAGCATTACGGTGCCGCTGGAGTTGGCGGATGCGCAAAAGGTGCTGGGGTTGATCGACATGCTGGAAGAGTTGGATGACGTGCAGAATGTTTACAGCAACGCTGACTTCTCGGATGAAGTGATGGCGCAGCTCGACAGCTGATGACAATCCGCATCCTCGGCATCGACCCAGGCTCCAGAATTACCGGTTTTGGCGTGATCGAGGTGGTGCAGGGGCGCAGCGCCTACATCACCAGTGGCTGCATTCGGGTTGAGGGTAAAAATTTACCGCAAAAGCTCAAGTCGATCTTTGATTGTGTCAGTGAGATTGTTACTGAGTTTGCGCCACACGAGATGGCCATCGAGAGCGTCTTCATGCGCAACAATGCGGCTTCAGCGCTGAAGCTGGGGCAGGCTCGCGGTGCGGCGATCTGCGCCGGCGTCACACGGGGGCTGGAGGTGTTTGAGTACAGCCCAACCCAGATCAAACAGGCAGTGGTAGGAAAAGGCCATGCTGACAAAACCCAGGTGCAATTCATGGTGCGGGCGCTGCTGAATCTGCCCGGTGTGCCGCAGGAAGATGCTGCGGATGCTCTGGCCTGCGCCCTTTGTCATCGTCATACCAATGAGAGTCTGATTCAAATAAAGGGGCGAGAACAATGATCGGTAGATTGCGTGGCACCCTGGTTTTAAAACGTGCGCCGCTGTTGATGGTGGATGTGGCTGGCGTCGGTTATGAGGTGGAGGCGCCGATGAGTACCTTCTACGCGCTGCCGGAGATCGGTAAAGAAGTGGTGATTCACACCCATCTGGTGGTGCGCGAGGATGCCCATCTGCTGTTCGGTTTTGCCACCGAGGCGGAGCGCAGTTTCTTTCGTGAGCTGATCAAGGTCAACGGTGTTGGCGCCAAGATGGGGCTGACCATCCTCTCTGGCATGTCGGTCGATGCCTTTGCCCAGGCGATCCGCAACAGTGATGTGGCGATGCTGGTGCGGTTGCCGGGGGTTGGCAAAAAAACTGCCGAGCGCTTGATAGTAGAAATGCGCGACAAGATGGAAGATCGTGTCATCGATCCGGCGACAATCTCCTCTATGGCAGCGCTGGAGGCGGATGAAAGTAATCCCATCAATGATGCTATCAGCGCGCTGATAGCTCTCGGTTACAAACCGCAGGAGGCGAGCCGTATGGTGCGCAATGCCCAAAACGTGCTTCGCGGGGCAGGCTCTATGAAGAGCGATGATCTGTCCAGCGAAGAGATTATCCGCCAGGCATTGAAAGCGGCAGCAAGTTGAGCGTGAGACGAAAACATGATTGAAACTGACCGTTTGATTCGTGCCGCTGTCCCGGCCACTCGTGAGGAGGAGGCGATCGACCGTGCCATTCGTCCCAAAAAATTGGCCGATTACGTTGGCCAGCCCGCAGTGCGTGAGCAGATGGAAGTTTTTATCGCCGCCGCCCGAAACCGCGGCGAGGCGCTCGATCACACCCTGATCTTTGGCCCCCCCGGTCTTGGTAAAACCACCCTCGCCAACATCATCGCCAACGAGATGGGGGTGGGCATGAAACAGACCTCTGGGCCGGTGCTGGAGCGTCCTGGTGATCTGGCGGCATTGCTGACCAATCTTGAACCGCATGATGTGCTCTTTATCGATGAGATCCATCGCCTCAGCCCAGTGGTAGAAGAGGTGCTCTATCCGGCGATGGAGGACTACCAGCTCGATATTATGATTGGAGAAGGGCCATCGGCACGTTCTATCAAGCTCGATTTGCCGCCATTTACCTTGGTGGGCGCCACTACGCGCGCCGGATTATTGACGTCGCCGCTGCGCGATCGTTTTGGTATTGTTCAGCGTCTGGAGTTTTATAATGTGGCGGATCTGACGAATATTGTTAAGCGCTCGGCCCACATCCTCAATGTGATGTTGGAAGAGGCCGGGGCGATCGAGATTGCGCGCCGTTCCCGAGGTACGCCGCGCATCACCAACAGACTGTTGCGGCGAGTGCGTGACTTTGCCGAAGTTAAGGCAGATGGCCGAATTACTGCGGCCGTGGCGGCGGGTGCGCTCGACCTGCTCGATGTCGATAGCCATGGCTTTGACATGATGGATCGTAAATTGCTGATGGCAATCATTCATAAGTTTGATGGTGGTCCCGTGGGTGTCGACAGCCTCGCGGCAGCTATCGGCGAAGAACGGGGCACCATTGAGGACGTATTGGAGCCCTATCTGATTCAGCAGGGCTTTTTGATGCGCACGTTGCGTGGTCGAGTCGCGACACGCACGGCCTACCAGCACTTTGGCCTGAATCCGCCGGCGCGGGAAGATCAGTCATGTCAGGATCTGCTGGATACCTTCAAGGACGAGTGATTCACCAGAGGTTGCCTTTATATTTGAGGTACAATCAGGGCACTTTTTGTCTTCATGACGGTCTTGATGCAAGTCCGCACAACATAGAACAGACTAATGAGCGTTTTTAGCTGGCCCGTCAGGGTCTACTACGTCAGCTTCTCTGTTTTATAGAGCGCGTGTAGCGAGTGGCTGTGTAGCTTTGGTATAGAGCAGGATCAGTTGCTGCAGTGCGAGGGGCTGATTTTTGTCGTGCGCCATGTTGATTGAATTACTTTAAACCCGCCCGTTTCAATGATGCCCTGCGGGTGGCTGTGGCAGTGCATGAGCGTGGTCGTGTCAGCCTCACCTTTGAACAACAGGTGCTGCATGATAATGAGGGGGCAATAACAGAACTGTGTCGCGGGCGTGTGAAAATCGCCTGTTTGGAGGCGGTCGCAATGCGGCCTTGCCCTATTCCTGATTACATACAAACGGAGATTGACGGTGCCATCTGATTTATCAATTATAACTCTCATTGCCGAGGCCAGTCTGTTGGTACAACTGGTAATGCTGTTGCTGTTACTGGTATCGGTTTTTGCCTGGACGGTGATTTTTGGTAAGTGGAAGACCTTGAAGCAAGCGCGCCGTGCGACGGCTTCGTTTGAGGATCGTTTCTGGTCGGGTGGTGATCTCAATCGTCTCTACGAGCAGGTCAACGCTGGTGGCGAGAGCAGTGCCCTGGAGCGTATCTTTACCGCAGGTTTCAAGGAGTTTGTGCGGCTGCGCAAGCAGGGTAATGCGGAGCCGATGGCGGTAATTGAAGGAGCGCAACGTGTTATGCGCGTCAAACTCAATCGCGAGGCCGATGCCTTGGAGGAAAATCTCCAATTTCTTGCCACGGTTGGCTCCACTAGCCCGTATGTCGGTCTCTTTGGTACGGTGTGGGGGATCATGAATTCGTTTATTGCACTGGGTAATGTGCAGCAGGCGACGCTGGCGATGGTGGCACCGGGCATCGCCGAGGC
>JAYUTP010000131.1:0-2552 GCA_043755075.1 Tenderia sp. (SeqCode) | reverse complement strand
CACTTTTCCTCAGGTCTTTTGCGATTTTATCGAAAAACGGTGCCGGGGTAATCAAGTTTCGGTACATCTATACTGGTCGCGGTGGGAAATTTAAATGGCACTCCCATTTTTCGCTCTACGATTCCACCACAGATGGCTGACAAAAAAGAGCAGCGCGTAGGTTGGGCTGAGGAACGAAGCCCAACATGATGGAGATGGCGGCAACAATCAGATCTGTGGTCATAATCGAGACATGATGTTGGGCTTCACAAAAATCGTTCAGCCCAACCTACCGCGCTCTCCGCAGGGAGCGGGAGGATCATCAACAGACCCAACAGATCCGCCAGCCACAACACAAACCCGCCCTCCGCTGCTATGATTCACCCCGCCGTCCCCCCGCAGTGACGATAGACAAGCGCAATCCACCCGCCAACCAAAACGCCGGAGATAGAGGTATGTATCAGCAGCAACGAAATCACCTCATCACATCAGCCGCCATCCTATTCGGCCTTGCCACACTGCCGTTACTCAGCGGCTGTCGCGATAGTGACGACGACAGCACTGCCACTTCATCGACATGGCAGTCTGTGGCCACGGGCGGCACCAATTTTCATACGCTCGCCATTAAGGTTGACGGTACGCTGTGGGCCTGGGGGGATAATTCACATAGCCAATTGGGCAATGGCGCGGCCGGGAATTTAACCCGCCCGGCGCAGATTGGCACTGCCAGCAATTGGTCAACGGTGGTGGTGGGGGCCTCTCACACTATCGCCACCAAAGTTGATGGCACCTTGTGGGGCTGGGGGGCAAACCAGCACGGCCAGCTCGGCAACAGTGTGGTTACGGACAAAATCACCCCCACGCAAATCGGCACTGACAGTAACTGGAGCAACATTGCGACGGGCTGGGCGCACACCGTTGCTATTAAGAGCGACCAGACGCTATGGACGTGGGGAAATAACTGGTACGGCCAGCTGGGCGACGGCACAACCATCACCCGGAGTGCGCCGACCCAGGTCGGTAGCGCCACGGATTGGCAAAGCGTGGTAGCGGGCCCGTACCACACACTGGCCATCAAGGGTGATGGTTCGCTCTGGGGCTGGGGCGTTAATTGGGGTGGCCAGCTGGGGGATGGTTCTGCGGTGAATCGGGCTGCGCCTGTGCAGATCGGTACGGGTACCGACTGGAAAGTCATCGCCGCCGGGGGCTGGCACACGCTGGCCATCAAGAACGATGGCACGCTGTGGGGCTGGGGGATCAACAGTAATGGTCAGCTGGGCAATGGCACCATGGGCGGCAACCGCTGGAGTCCTGAGCAGGTCGGCACTGACAGCCGCTGGGCGCATGTGGCGACGGGCAATGCTCATGTCATTGCCAGCAAAAGCGATGGCACGCTATGGGCCTGGGGCGATAACTATTTCGGCCAGTTGGGTGATGGCACCATCGTCAGTAAATTTGCCCCGCTGCAGATTGGCAGCGACATCAATTGGGGTGCGCTCGTGACGGGCTCTTCCAGCTCCTTCGCCATCAAGAGCGACCGCAGCCTGTGGGCTTGGGGCGACAACAGCTTCAGCCAGCTGGGTGATGACAGCGTTAAAAACAAGCTGAGCCCTGTGTCGATCAAGTGATTCCGCAATCCTCAAAATGAACTCCTTAGATCGGTTAGAATACGCCGCCGCTGTAGAGATAAGCCGCCGCTCGATCGTGTGCTGCAAACAAGGAATCACTACCATGCCTAAACTCCTCACCCTCATCACACTTGTCGCCGTCACCCTGTTGGTAGGCTGTTCGGAAGAGCAGCAGAACCGCATCTCCCGCTTGGGCGTTACCTGGATGGAGGGGGATTACCATATCACCTTCGCTGAGGGCAATCACGTTAAAACCTGGATAGTGAAAAATGGCAAGATCACCAGTGAACCGGAGAAGGGTTACTACTACTTTTGGGCGCTCAAAAAAGGCAAGAAAGTTTATGTGCAGACACCGATTGCCCGCACCTACATTGAGGAAGTGAAGTAATGGCGCTCAAGGCGACGATCTTTAAGGCGGAGCTGACCATCAGCGACATGGACCGCCACTACTATCAGGAGCATCAGCTCACCATCGCCCAGCATCCGTCGGAGACCGATGAACGCATGATGACGCGGCTGTTGGCCTTTGCCGTTAATGCTAGCGAACGGATGGAGTTCACTAAAGGGCTGAGTGCCGATGATGAGCCAGAGTTGTGGCTGAAGAACTATAGCGATGAAATTGAACTCTGGGTCGAACTCGGCCAGCCCGACGAAAAGCGCATCCGCAAAGCTTGTGGTCGCGCCCGTCAGGTGATTATCTATTGCTACGGCCATCGCAGTGCCGAGGTGTGGTGGGAACAGAATCGCAACATGCTACAGCGCTTTGAAAATCTGCGCGTCATCAAGCTCGCTGAGGGGGTGGCGGAATCGCTAGTGCAGATGGTCGAACGCACCATGCGTCTGCAGTGCACCATTCAGGATGGTGGCTGTTGGATCAGCAACAACAAAGAGACTGTTCAGGTGGATATGATGGCGTGGAAAGAGTGAAGTAAGAACGATAACTGC
>JAYUTP010000130.1:0-15390 GCA_043755075.1 Tenderia sp. (SeqCode) | reverse complement strand
CGAGCACATCGCCAAGATCATCGACACCTACCAATTCCGCAAAGAAGAGACGCGCTACTCACGGCGAGTGGAAATGGCGGAGATTGAGAAGAACGACTTCAACCTGAATATCTCGCGCTACATCAGCACGGCGATGGCCGAGGAGGAGATCGATTTACAAGCCGTTAATGCTAAATTAGTGACATTGGAGAAAAACGTCGCGTTAGCACGGGTGGAACACAATACATTTCTCAAAGAACTCGGGCTGCCAGCCTTGCCGTGAACCTCAGCAATTCGATGAGACCGCATAACCCGGCAGTCAACCGGATCTGCGCAACAAGGCGCGCAGGCCGGTTGCTTCTACGTTGGGCCTTGCAAATAACCATGATAAAGACCATTCACAAAGAAAAAGGCCCCGACCGGCACTCACTTCATTGATCCTACGTTTACATTGCCTACAACGCAGCCGTGTAGATACAAGAGATGGGCAAAGGTATCTTGTGTGTTTATTTTCACTCAGATAGACCCAAAATGAAGTCCACTAGCTTGCCGATGTTTTCATCGGAAACACGCGGGGAGTTGGCGGGCATCTGGTTACTACCCCAGTTGCCACTACCGCCCGTTTTTACTTTGGCAATCAAGGCAACCTTGGCACCGGCATTACCCTTATATCGATTGGATACGTCCATGAAGGCTGGGCCAAAAATTGTCGCGTCTACGCTATGGCAATTCAGGCAACCACTGGCCCTGGCTAACTCAAGGCCGGAAAAGGCAGCGCTAGTCACAATAGTGAACTGCCGAATCGCCGACCGTGGCGGCGTGGCGCTATCCTGTGCCAAAACCGTGAAAGTCGTGGTGCCCGCTAGTGTGGGTGTGCCGCTGATTTGACCGGTGGCAGGAATGAGCGTCAAACCCTGCGGCAATGTACCGACGCTCATGCTCCATGCGCTGTAGGGCGGGGTGCCATTGGTGGCGGCGAGGGTGGCGGTGTAGGCCGCGTCCACGGTGCCCGCAGGCAGTGACGATGTGGTGATATTAAACGTGGATTTGAGACAGTCCGGTAGTGTGAAGTCGGCGCTGAGCGGGCCGACGTTCACGGTGTTGCTCAGGGGTGTCCCGTTCGGCGCAATATCACTGAGCGTCGCTAGACCCTTAAGGCGGACGGCGACGCGGAAGGTGCCGTCGGCGGCGGTGTAGGCCGATGCGGCGCCGGAATAATCGGTGCCATTGCTGCGAACGCGCGCATGCGCCACCGGCTTATCGGCGGCATCATTCACGCAACCCGAGATGAACGCGGTATCCATTACCTTGCCCGCTTTCCAAAAACTAAAATGCGTCACGCTGCCTTCGTAATACGGATTGGGCGTGGTGTCGGTAAGGGTGGCGCTGCCTTCCTCTATCCAGCGCCCAGTACTCTCGTTGAAATAGAACAAGGAGATCGTCCCCGGAGGAGACGCGGAACGTGTTCCAAGTGGAATGCGAATCGTGGCGCTTTCTCCCGCTGCGAGGGTGTAGCGTGTGCCAATGGTGTCACGGATCTCCACCAGCAGCGCGCCAAAACTTTCGATCGATACTGGCGGCCCGCCAGCGGCTGTTACGGCGGTATAGTCCCCCGGCATCAAGCTGGCATCATCCGCCGGATTGATGGGCGTAAGCGCGACATTGACCGTGGCGGACGCCGTTCCTCCCGTTTTGGGAACGAGTGCGTTGGCGGGGAAGGTGACTTGCGCGCTCGAATCCGGCACCGTTACCGAGCCGCCTGCCGCTACATTGACGAGGATCGGGGCTCCGACGCGGAGCAGTTGCACATCGACGGCGGTGGTCTGCCGGGCTGTCACACGCACAATCTGAAAGGTTTCGGCAAAATTGGCGGCATTAATACGGAGAGTCACCCGTTCGCCAACCCCAGCACTCAAGGTGTAACTGCCATCCGCCGCTGTCGTTGCCGTGGCGGATCCCACACTGACGGTGGCGTTGGGCACGCGTTCATTACTCATCGCCACAACCACCCGGCCCGATACCGTGCCGGTTTCGGTTTGTGCCGATGGCGTCGGGATGCCACCACTATCACCACTACCACCGCCTCCACACGCACTCAGCAATAGGGCACATAACAACATAACGGACAAGCGCAGCCCGCCGCGTGACGAACGAATAGTGTTTTTCATAATATGCCCTCTCAATAACGCATTTTAGAACTAGCTCGTTCCCGAGTGGAAACGCATGTAGCGCTCCGCAGCGCCTAAGATATGGGTTCCCACGGAGGATCGTGGGAACCCGTAAAGAGAAAAATTAACGACTTTTGTGATTGTTCGCGACACTACACAAAACAGAGGATGGGCGTCAATCCCGTGCCCCATCGGCTTCGCTCAGGAAAAAATGGGACTATACGACATCTCGATAGGATTGTTGGAAAAGAAACATGGCGTTCTGAATTAGATATTTCCATCATGTATGAGTTGTTGAGCTTAGGAGAAAAACGGCAAGATAGTGTTGTCATAAGACGCAGGATAAGCATAACCGCCTAGGCACAGAAGGCATGCTCTCCCTACCCGGCTATCCTTATATATAGCTTAAATGACCCCGTTATGTGGATACGCGTGAAGCGCGCGGCAGCCAGAAAACAAGCACTGGCCGAGGGTATCGACAACAAAACCTAACAGGGCGAGGATTTAAAACTCAGCGCCGCCGACATAGAACACCTCTTCGCGCCGCTGTAAATTGATAAACCCCAAGGAAGCACTAATTCAACGCCACAACCAACGTCACCAAGCGGCCTAGAACCCGGCATAATCGCTCACCATCGCCGACCAGAGTGTATAATGCTCATCTTTTGTCGCCGGGGCTCAGGACTGCCCCCGTAATCAGGGGTTAAACCAGTTGTTTCTGCAAAAAAACATGGATAAAAAATTACGCGCGCGCGTCAAGCTGCTCGGCACATTGCTCGGTAATGTACTCCGCGCCCAGGCGGGCGAAGCGGTCTTTGAGGCAGTTGAAACCCTACGCAATGGCTACATCGGTCTGCGCAAAAGGGGCAATGGCTCTGGCAGCAAACGCGCCCAACTGTCGCGCCTAATCGCCGGTCTTGATCCTGAGAAAGTGACCCAGGTACTGCGCGCCTTCAGCATCTACTTCAGTCTGGTGAATATCGCTGAAGAGGCCTACCAGCATCAGGAACGCCGCCGTCAGTGCCGCAGCAGCGGTCCGGCCTGGCCCGGCTCTTTTGCCGCCACCCTCCATGAGCTGCGTGAAAGCAACATTGACGCTAGCCAAATCCAGACTATCTTCAATCGTCTCAACTACTACCCCGTGATCACCGCCCATCCCACCGAGGCCAAACGACGTATGGTGAAGGAGGCGCTACGCCGCATCTTCCTCACCAGCGGCAAGCTCGATGACACCAGCCTGACGCCACCCGAAAAGGAAGAGATCATCCTGCAGCTGGAGACCGAGATCCAGATCCTCTGGAAGACCGACGAGGTGCGCGTGCGCCGCCCCAAGGTCGAGGATGAGATCCACACCGGTATCACCTACTTCCAGGACTGCCTGTTTGAGGCTGTACCACTCGCCTACCGTAATTTGGAGAAGGCGACACAACGTCTCTACGGCGACGGTGTCACCGTGCCGAGCTACCTGCGCTTCGGCTCATGGATTGGCGGCGACCGCGATGGCAACCCCAACGTCACCCCCGAGGTGACTGCCTATGCCCTGCGCACTCAGTCCGAAGTGGTGCTGCTTGAATACCTCAACCGTCTCTCCGAACTGAGTCGGACACTGACCCTCTCCAGCTCACTCTGTCAACCAACAGCCGTCTTTACCCGCGCCCTCAAGGCCTATGACCCACTGGCGGAAATAGCCTTCTCCGGTGATAGCGAGCGCTTCGACAATGAACCTTATCGGCGCATGATCTTCGTTATCCGTTACCGCCTAGAGCAAAACCTGATCCAGGTCAAGCGGGTGCTGCGCGAACCCTATTCCGATACCCGCGCTAGGGCCTACGAGAACGAGGACGAACTGCTGCGCGACCTGCGCCTGATCTATGACTCACTCTATAGCCACGGCGACGGCCGCATTGCCGACAGCAAGCTCAAGGATCTGTTGCGGCTAGTGGAAACCTTCGGTTTTTATCTGATGAACCTAGATGTCCGCCAGGAATCGACCCGCCACAGCGATGCGATCGCCGAGCTGCTCACACAGGCCTATGGTAATGATCGCTACGCCAGCCTTGATGAAGCACAGCGACTGACAACACTGAGCGAACTGGTCGCCAGCCGCCAGGCCCCGGCCATCGACAAGAGCGTGTTGAGCGAATCGACCCTTGAGACCATCGCGGTCTTTGAGGTAATGCGCCAGATGCAGCAGGAGATCAGCCCGAACGCCTTCGGCACCTACGTCATCTCCATGACCCACGCTGCCAGCCACGTAATGGAAGTAATATTACTGGCACGCCTCACCGGCCTCATCGATTGCAGCCATCAGGATTGGCGTTGCAGCATCCGCGTCTCGCCACTCTTCGAAACCATCGAAGATCTGGCCCACATCGAAGTGGTGATGGAACAGCTGCTCAGCAACGACACCTATCGCCGTCTGCTCGCCCTCTCCGGCAACACCCAAGAGGTGATGCTGGGCTACTCCGATTCCTGCAAAGACGGCGGCATCTTCGCCTCCAACTGGAATCTGCACGAGGCACAACGCAAGATCACCACCATCGCCTTGCGCCACGAAATCGAATGCTGCCTCTTCCACGGCCGCGGCGGCACCATCGGCCGGGGCGGCGGCCCGACCCACGAAGCGATCCTGTCGCAACCGGCGGGCACCGTCTTCGGCCAGATCAAATTCACCGAACAGGGCGAGGTGCTCTCCTCCAAATACAGCAACCTCGAAACGGCTGTGTATGAATTAACCATGGGCTCCACCGGCCTCATCAAGGCCAGCCGTGGTTTGGTGGAAAAGACGCCGGTTGTAGAGGATCACCACGCCGACATCATGGAGATACTGACGCAGGAGGGTGAGGCCGCCTATCGCGCCCTCACCGACAACAATCCGGCGCTGCTTGACTACTTCTATGAAGCGACACCCGTGATGGAGATTGGCCTGCTCAACATCGGCTCGCGTCCCTCACACCGCAACAAAGGCGACCGCTCCAAAGACTCCGTGCGCGCCATCGCCTGGATCTTCGGCTGGGCCCAGGCACGCCAGACCATGCCCGCTTGGTACGGAATCGGCACGGCACTGGAAAAATGGTACCAGCAGCACGCCGACAACAGCATCAAGACCCTGGGCGAGATGTACCAGCACTGGCCCTTTTTCCGCGCCCTGCTCAGCAATACCCAAATGGCCCTCTTCAAGGCCGACATGGGCATCGCCAAAGAGTACGCCTCCCTCTGCAAAGACCCAGAAACAGCGGCCCAGATCTACGCCCAGATCGAGGCCGAGTACAACCGCACCGTCGAGTACGTACTCAAGGTCGCCAACATCAAGCATCTGCTGGATGAGACACCGATCCTGTCGCTGTCACTGGCGCGGCGCACCCCTTATCTCGATCCGCTCAGCCACATCCAGGTCATCTTGCTGAAGCGCCATCGTGATCATAATCTGCCAGAAGCCGAACGCATGATCTGGCTCGACCCGCTGCTGCGCTCCATCAATGCCATCGCCGCTGGCATGCGCAACACAGGTTAAGAACTTGGGCTTACTGCCGATCATAAGAGGCGTCAAACATATATAAGGGAGAACCACTGTGAAACTGGACGACATCCGTACCATTGCGCGCAACAAAGGGGTCAAACCGGGCAAACTCAACAAAACCCAGCTGGTTCGCAACATCCAGCGAGAAGAGGGTAACCATGAGTGCTTCGCCAACGTCAATGCCAGTAGCTGCGACCAGCACGATTGTTTGTGGCGCGAAGACTGCCTCAGCACCGCCCAGAAGAGTAACGCCGCCTAAGCGCGGCACTTTCCCGCCGACGGGAGACAGAAAATGGGAGAACAGATGTTCTCCCATTTTTGTTGTGGCACATCACACAAGTAGGTACTTCACACGTCAAAGAATCTATTCTGCCGTTTCACCTTGCTCCTGCAACATTAGTCGTTGCTGCTCAGCAGATTCCATCATCGTACGCTCAACTCCCTTGGCCTTTTCCAAAGCATCCACCTGCCCTTGCCACACATGCTCCTGTGACGCTTGCTCTTGTTTATCACCCTCACTATCGCAAGCAGTCAATACAAAACCAGCCGCAACCACCAGAGATAACTTTATCCATATATTCATCACATACCTCCTATTTCATACCAAAATAGTATCGGCGCAATCGATGTCTACAACAGTTAAATACCACCGCTGACACTGCAAAAAAACGCCTCAACATTAGCAGTCATGAAGCAACGCCTTCTAAAAATAGTTCAATACGGGATCAACAAGTATCCGATGGGGTTAAGGGCAGCTCTAAAAATTCGATCAAGACGTGAAGGTGAGGCGGGGAGCCTGTCCCGCGTAGTGTTTTGAGCAGACGCTTTGGGGAAATGTGCAAAAAAGCACAGTGCGCAGGCAGTACATAAGCATTTTAAGTGAGTTTTGCAATGCTTCAAGAGACCTATTGCCTCATCCGAAGAGCGCCTTATTTACAGAAGTGCTGCTAAGCTGGCATAAAAAATCCGGTATCAACACTATTTGATACCGGACTCTCAATTTACTGCTGATGCCAATCAGTTTTTATCTAATCGACATTGCCACTTTCGCGGGCTTTTTTACATAAATCGTTAAGACTTACTCTTGCGGAACAACGTTAGTCGCTTGGATACCCTTGGCGCCTTTTTCAGTTTCAAAAGAAACCTTCTGGCCTTCGGCAAGTGACTTAAAACCACCGGCCTGAATGGCAGAGAAATGAACAAACACATCATCGCCGCCTTCAGCAGGAGTAATAAAACCAAAACCCTTGCTATCGTTGAACCACTTTACAGTACCTGTTGCCATAATCATTACCTCAAAACACTATTCAATTACGAAGCCACGCCGAACAGGTACCGAACTCAAATTTCACAGAAACAACTTAGATTCCATAAAAATACAGATGCCACGAATACCTGCAGCTACCGCAGTATAGACAGTTTGGCAATTGGAATACAAGCCTTTGCAATTCGACCATTCCCAAAAATAGTTCGCCAAAAAAACAAAAACGCCCCCTTAATAATACCTAAGGAGGCGCGCTATAGAAAGCCGACCACGTCACAACAAAAATCAGCGGGGACGCCACCCACCAGCAAAGGCATTGAGGTCATCTGCGTGAAGCCGACCATTTATGTAGAGGTCATTCAGTGTCGATCGACTGACTTTCTGTTCGCCCATGTATTGCCACTCACCCGCAATGGCCATCTCAAACATGGTCACCATAATATCATCCAGACGAATGGTGTAATCCGTGGCTAGTCGAGTGAAATCGACCATGGCTAGGTCGGTGCCTTTTTTATAAAACTCTTCACGCGCCAGATTCGCCAGCGCCACATCCCATTTAGGTACTTCAACATCAACGTTATTCATCTTTATACAGCCCCCGCGACATATTTCTATTTTAATAACAATTGGCGATGGTTCAACTGGAGCGCCATCCCATTTAGGTTGGTTATATCGGCAATACACTGTGAAGACTGAAGTAGCCAAACCCCCTTTACTGTTGCTGCACTTTATAACCACGCCGCTTCAGAAGCGCAATAATACCCTCATCACCCGTCAAATGCCCGGCTCCGACAACTACAAAATAACTCCCGCCCTGATTAGCCAGTTTTTCCAGTGACTCAGCCATCGAGCGATTCCGGTCAAGAAGTATAATCTGGTTAACCCGCTCAGCTCCGGGGTTTTTCAGAAGTCCCTCATCAAACAATGCCTGAATACCCGCGGCATCCCCTCTCTTCCAGGCACGCAGCATGCGTTCAAAAAAGGCTTTACCATCGTTAAGTTCACGCAACGTCTCTTCCAGCATCGCCGCCTGTTCTTCGGCGGTCAGCTTATCAAAAAGACCCAACTGCCACGCTAGGCTTTCAAGCTCGATGATTTTTTTGCGCCCTTGAGCCAGCGTCAAAAAATGACGGTCGATCCCCAGCTCTTCACTGTAACCAAGGCGATTCAGGGCCAGCGCCGACAGTGTCATGGAGACAAACCAAGGCTTCTGTTGATTGACCATTTCCAGAGAAATATTCAGATCTGCCGCAACACTGGTCAACTTCTGCCAGGTAGCTGCACTCAGGTGCTGCTGAAGGGTGGAGCCATCGTGATAGAGCGCCTTTTCCGTTATCAATTGCATCATTTGCAACGGATCAACATCAAGAATATTTGCCTCTACCACCAGTGAATCAGAACGACTAAAGGCAGAGGTAATGACTGCTGGCAGGGGGTACATTTCTTGAGTGCCGAAGTGAATCGAGCCTAATAGATAGAGCGTGCCCTTGCCCGCCGATGCCTGCCAGAGGAAGTGTCGCCCCGGCTCAATAACCGTATTTGTAACTGCATCACCGACGCAGGGACGATCCTGAAACAGCTTGCCATCGGCACAGCGATAAATCTCTGCATGCAGTGAACCACTGAAGAACAAGAGCAGCGCCACTAACCACGCCTTCTTGATAACTGCTGTTATCATTCCAACCCTCGCATTTTTTTAAATCTACGCCAAAACCAAAATGTTATAGTATCGAGCAAATCTTCAACAAAAAAGCATATTATGCTCCATACATTTCATGACTTTTTGAATACTGCCAACGGCATCGTCTGGGGGCCCCTTACCCTGGTTCTGCTGCTCGGTACCGGCATCTATCTCACTGCCGGTCTCAGGGCCATGCCTTGGCGCAAGGTTGTCACTGCTTTCAGATTGATGTGGCAAGGGCGGCGCCCCGATGGTGAGGGAGATATCACTCCGTTTCAGGCGTTGATGACATCGCTCTCCGCCACCATCGGCACCGGCAACATCGCCGGTGTCGCCACCGCCATCGCCATCGGTGGCCCCGGCGCTGTTTTCTGGATGTGGATCACCGCCCTCTTTGGTATGGCCACCAAATACTGTGAGTGTGTGCTGGCGATCCATTACCGCGAGGTAGACGCACAGGGCAAACATGTCGGTGGGCCGATGTACTACATCAAAAACGGTCTGGCAAAAAAATGGCACTGGCTTGCCGTGCTGTTCGCCATCTTTGGTGCCCTGGCCGGTTTTGGTATCGGCAATATGGTTCAGGCCAACTCGGTGGCGGACGCCATTCAGAACAGCTTCAATATCCCCACTTGGGTCTCGGGAGTAGTGATGGCTGTGCTGACAGCTGTTGTCATCCTCGGCGGCATCACTCGCCTCGCGGCGGTCTCCGCCAAACTGGTGCCGTTCATGGCGATTATCTATGTCGCCGGTGCCATGACCATCATTCTCGGCAACATTACTGAAGTCCCGACCGCCCTCGCCACCATCGTCACCAATGCCTTTACCGGCACTGCCGCCGTGGGTGGTTTTACCGGAGCAGCTGTCTGGGCCGCCATTCAGTTTGGCGTGGCACGTGGCATTTTTTCCAATGAGGCCGGCATGGGCAGCGCCCCGATCGCCCACGCCGCCGCCCAGAGTAACGACGCCGTACAACAGGGCTTGATCGGCATGCTCGGCACCTTTATCGACACTCTCATCGTCTGCACCATGACGGCGTTGGTGATTGTGATCACCGGGGTCTGGAGCAGCGGCGCTACGGGTGCGACGCTCTCTTCCATGGCCTTCGAAAGCGCCCTGCCCGGCGTCGGCAACTACATCGTTGTCTTTGGTTTAATCACCTTCGCCTTCACCACCATCCTCGGCTGGAGCTACTACGGTGAGCGCTGTGCCGCGTTTCTCTTCGGGGTCAAAGTGATCCTTCCTTACCGCATCCTCTGGGTACTCGCCATTCCGCTGGGGGCGATGCTCAATTTGGAGCTGGTTTGGACACTGGCCGATGTGCTCAACGGCCTGATGGTGCTGCCCAATCTCATCGCCCTGCTACTGCTGAGCCCGCTGGTCTTTAAGATCAGTCACGATTATTTCAAAAAATAAAAAGCCCCAAAAGAGGGGCTTAAAAAAAACACAAGTATTAAGGACTGAGATCATCCGCGCTTTTAATAAAATTAACCTGCTTTATAGATCATCCACAGTGGCAAGCACATCATTGCCAGCCCCCCAACAGTACTGACAAAGCTGGTGACCAGAATAGAAGCCACACAAACGACTGCTGCGCCCAATGCTAAAAATGGCTTGTTTTTACTGGTACTCATAAAGTAATTCCCCTCAAAGGTTTAACTATGCGGCACACCTCTTATGCGTTTTTCAAAAACACATAAGCCGCTTCCTGAATCCACTCGCCTGACGTCAAACGATGTGCAACTTGGCGGTTACATTAATGTAACTTACCTGAGTGCGCAAGCATGAAATTATCCGCGTATTAAAAATGGAAAATAATAACCCCCGGGAGAACCCCCCCAGGCCGAAATGACTCATTTCAATGCCGCAATACCCATAGACGGGAGTGTGGGCTTGGCTCAACTAGAGGCAGTTTTTCAAGCACCACATCACGTTCGCCACAGATCAGTGTGGCAACACCATCCTGTGCATTGGAGGCACAAACCAGCCTGGTTTTACCCCGCTGTACGACAAAATCGAGGGTACCGGTAGGGGCGCCAAGACGCAGCTCTTGCGCCAACACCAGCTGTGGCAGTTGGGTGAGATCAAACACCAGCACGGCATCGGCCTTAATGTTGACCTGCTGCTCATCACTGCCCGAAGATGAGGTGGTGAGGTAGAGCTTGCTGCCTTCTGGATTGAAAAAATACTTACTGATGTAGCAATCCTGCAAATCAATACAACTCACCACCTTTAGTGTTGCCAACTCCAGCACCGCCAGTTTGGCGATGACGTGGCTCACATCGCTCTTGCGATCAGCGCCACGGCCAATTACGTAGCGGCCACACGGGCTCATGAAGAGGTTACTGAAGCCTTTGAAGGGGATGCGCTGCTCAATCACATGGGTGACCGGATCAATCACCGCGATAGTGCCGTAACCGTTATTGAGGTTGTAAACCTTGCCCGACACTTTCGAATAGACCAAGCCGTGCGGAAAGGCGTTATTAGGGATCTGCGGTTGCTCAAAACCATCCCGCTCTGGCTCACAGAGGTTGATGGTCGCCACTACCTTGAGATAGCTCTCGGTCTTGTCGGGATCATTACCAATCACCGAGATAGTACCGTCGGTCAAACTGCTAACATACACCTGCATTGGCACCTGTGGGGCTGTGCTTGAGGGGTAGCTGAAGCTGGCTTGATGGTGACCGCGGCCAACACAGATGGTCTTGAGGTAGCGCACCTGCGAGCTGGAAGTATTCTCCATCACCGTCACCGATGAACCGTTGTCACCGCAGTTCAACGTGTCGTTACCACTCTCTTTGTCGCCGTCATTCATAAACCAGTCACGGTTCGAAACCGGATCAGAATAGATATGCGCGGGGAAGGCGTCGGGAATGAAACACTTGGCGATTGAAACTACCTTGCTCTGTGGCTCCAAGGTGATCACTTCAAGACTTTCGGTCAGGCCGATGAAGATCGGCTTCAGCAGCTTATCCTGACCGCTTTCTGCGCCATTCTCGATATGTTTTACCTCAACCATGCCACCTTTACGCTGCGCGACAGTGATAGCCCCGGTCTTGCGATCACCGCTGTAATAGGCCAGCGTAAAATCGATATTTTTGTTATCTACAATAGTCATTTTTCTGCCTTCGCTATTAAATCCACCTGCAACTGCGCGCGTCCTGTCACGCCGCAGCCACCTCCTGTATCAACACCCAGGGGGCAACCACCACAGCCCAAAAGCTTGACTGGCGTTCAACCCACGCCCTGGCATCTTCCAGGGTCGTATGGCCAATTTTATCCTGCCCCATCCACTCGGCCACCACCACTTTGTCATCCTCGACCAGCCGCAGCGCCACCTCAATCAGATCCAGATCACCCGCCACCCGGATAACGGTGCCTCGGGCAAAATGGCGTTCCAACTCAGGCCATGCCAACTTGGCGGTCTCAGCAATAAGCCGGGCACGCAGCTCTTCTCTCGATTCATCCATAATAATCACGCTTCTCGAACAGTCAAAGATGCCAGTATACAACGTCATCTATCACGTTAATCGACTGCCGAATAAATTGCCGACACTGTTTGCCAGCTTGACGCGTTAGCACAGCGCTGTGCCCTTCAATGAGATTATGAACAGGCTCTTGGTGATTTTAGATTACAGGAAAACAGGTTGCCAACCATATCTAAATCACCCCCGGAATAAACCGATATTTTACCTTCTTCATATACTCACGATACTCGGGGTAGTGTTGTAGATGACGCTCCTCCGTCAGGGCACGCATGATGTAGATCGCATTCCAGGCCAGTTGGCCGATGATCAACTGTGGCGTTACCCAAAATTGCGCATAGGACATTGTTTGCAACCACCACAACAACAATTTACACGCCGTGCCGGGATGGCGAATGATTCCATGCGGTCCACGCGTCTGCAGCTTCTTCAAGGTGATATTAACGCCTGATGGCCCCAGCGAGAGATCGCTATAGATCAATGCCAGCAACATCAAAATCTCCACCATTTTAAATAGGTAGATGAAGGGCTGATCCGCAAAGAGAAAGCTTTGCGGTGCCACTTCAGAAACAAGTGGCCCAAACGGGAAGAAGATCCCAGTCACATTATTAATCGGTTCATAACACGCCATGCAGACTAGCCAACCACCGACCGTCATGTCGATGGAGCGGCTACGATTTTCAGCCCAGCGCGATTCGATGCTATAACCAGTGCTGGCGGCCAGCGCATCCATGAACCACAACAACGCCGAGAGCCACATCAGGAGGGTGAAGAAATCGTAATTCTGAAAATCATCCGCCGAAAAACGAATGGCGTTGTTCATGGTCGCGTAGACCTGCACCACCATGAAGGGAATGAAGTAGGCGCGCATCACTAGGTTGAGTAGCACCTTTCTGTTGTAAGGTTTGGCCAACACGGCGAAAGGACGATTACCGCGCACCATCAAGCCGATACCGATCTGCTTGAGGATATGGATGAAACGAATTGCCGGGTCGTAAAAATCCTCGACCCGCGACGCCTTGAAGATTAACGTCAAAATAAAATAGGGCATCCCAGCAACCAGATAGATATCAAGCAGCGTATCGAGGAATTGAATGCTCTTATCAAACTGCCGATAGAAGGCGTGGCCCTGCAATAGCGTCAGTCCTATATACATCACCGCCATCCAGACGACGTATCGCGCCAATGCCCGTCGCAACAGTGGCACCACACGAATCTTGGCATCGATATAAAAATGGCCCTGACCACGCAACTGGCGGATAAAGTTCGCAATGCCCCAGAAGACTGCCATGGCGAAAATAGGCAGGAAGAACCATTCATCCAACCCGCCAAACTCTTTAAAACCGAAATAACTGAGCGTCGCTGTCAATACTGCCATCAGCACATATACATGGGGGGAGATGTTACTGTTCATGCTTAATCCTAGAGATCAAAAACATCCATCAGGGTAAGGAGACAACACACCGCCCTGCTTTTATCACATAAACATTAACTAGCGCTTATCCTAGATACGGCATAACAACACAGCAGCCCACCCTCAATGGCAACTCAAGGAAAAGCACCATTAACAACGACGTCCGCTTGCGAAATGGCATAAAATTACCCACTATTTTAAACTCAACAAATATATAGTGAGCCATCCCATGAACCCCTCCGCCAATCGTCTAGCCAAACTGGAAAAAAAGCTGCTGCATTACACTGGCAAGGCGATCGCTGACTTCAACATGATTCAGAAGGGGGATAAGGTAATGGTCTGCCTCTCTGGCGGCAAGGACAGCTTTACCATGCTCTCCATCCTCAATCTGCTGCGCCAACGTAGTCACAATAAGTTTGAGATTTTCTCCTTCACACTCGATCAAGGGCAGCCAGGATGGAACGATACAAAACTGCATGAGTGGATGAAGACAGAGCGCATCCCCTACGAAGTCCACAAACAGGACACCTATTCAGTGGTGATCGAGAAGGTCCCCGAGAACAAAACCTACTGTTCGCTCTGCTCACGGCTGCGGCGTGGTTCCACCTACACCTACGCCGCCAAACATGGCTACACCAAGGTGGCACTGGGTCACCATCGCGACGACATGATAATCACGCTGATGATGTCGATGCTCTACAACGGCGAGATCAAATCAATGCCACCCAAACTACTCACCGACAACAAAGAGCAGATCGTGATCCGACCACTGGCTTATTGCCAGGAAGATGACATTGCCGAATATGCAGCGCTGCGTGAATTTCCCATCATCCCCTGCAACCTCTGTGGTTCGCAGGAGAACCTAGCGCGCCAGCGCACCAAGGCACTAATCAAATCATTGGCGCAGGAGAACGAGAAAATCCCCAGCAACATGCTACACGCGCTCCAATCACTACAGCCAAGCCAACTGATGGATAAGCGCCACTGGGACTTCAAAGGGCTGGAGAAGCTGCGCATCAGCAAAGCACCACAGGATGTTGGAGATGAGCTGGGTATTGAGGAACCGGCACTAACGCTGGAAAACGATTAGCGCCGGCATCAACGCGATATAAATAAAAAAGGGGATCAGGCATGAACCTGACCCCCTTTTTCTTTAACCCGCTATTGCCTGCTTCAATTCGCTTCCTGCACAGAAACGCTTAGGCCATCACAACCGAGCAATGACCAGTCCAATAGCCCAAACAATACCCAAAACTGCAACGACTGTTGCTAAATTATTTTCCATGGCAACTCTCCTCTCCAAAGTGTGTTTGTTGTTTAGGATTTCCCCCGAAAATCCAAACGCCAAGCGTTTTAGCTCAAACAACGCCCGAAGAGAACCATAGCAAAAGACTTGCATAAACATCAAGTATTCTTAGGAAAATATTAACGCACAGCAGCAATCTACCTGAGTGAGCACACTCAGGGCATTAATGTATTGGAGAGCCCTCCCATGAGCGCTTCCGCCAAGCGTACAGCCAAACCGGTCGCAGTTCGCTTCTTAGGCAGAAACGCTTAGGCCATTACAACCGAGCAACGAGCAGTCCAACAGCCCAAACAATACCCAAAATTGCAACGCCTATTGATAATGTATTTTCCATGATAATTTCTCTCTCCAAAGTATGTTTGTTGTTTAGGATTTCCCTCAAAATCCAAACGCTGGGATTTTAGCTCCAACAGCGCCTGAAGAGAACCATAGCAAAACAGTCGTGTATATATCAAGCATTGTTTACCAAAATAGTCGGCGCGCTCAAAAACCAAGTGCAACATTTTCAGGGGATAATGTTGCATGGGAAAAAACTACGATCAATTGAGCATTGAAGAGCGAACAATGATACAG